>JBGPLJ010000124.1:0-9546 GCA_041486385.1 Steroidobacteraceae bacterium | reverse complement strand
GGCTTCAACGTGGCCGTGAGTGTATTCGCACCGTTCGGCTTCCACACCACATCGAGGCCGGCGCGCATCTTGGTGGAAGAAGAGATCAGATCGGACGCGACCGAAGCATAGGGCACCACATCGAGCGATGAAGTCTTGTAGCGCGGCACCTCGATGTGCTGAAAATCGCGCACGAAGCTCGAGCCGAGGATCTCGATCGCCGGAAACGAGTAACGGGTGCTCGTGCTCTTGAGGTAACGCGAAAAGTAGACGCCGATCGTGCGCTTGTCGCCGTTGACGATTCCCTCCGGTGCAACCGACCACGGAATCTGTGTTTCGACCGACCAGCCGGTGTCGTCTTCATGCACGGCGGAATACCAGATGGCATCCCAGTCCCTGGAGACATCGGTCTGATTGAGCACGACGGAGTCGCGCATCGAGCCGCTGATCGACGTCGTGAATTCGTATGCGGTGCGGCCGCGCCCCTCGAAGTCGACGAACAGGATGATCGGATCGCCATCGAGGCTGGGCGCATCGCGCGGTGAACGACCCCGCGTGCGCTGATCGCGCGGATGTTCGAGCCGCGCGCCGATGAAAAGCCCCTCGGGCCGCGCGAGCAGCCGCACCTCGGTGTGGTAAGGACCGGGCGCCCGGGTCAAGGGCTCCATCACGCGAAAATCGTTGAAGACCTGCGCCTCAGCCCATTCGGGCTCATTGAGCTGACCATCGATGGTGATGGGCTGCGCGGCGAGGCAGGGCATCGCGGCAAGGAGCAGGGCAGTGATCAGAGGGGCGCGGGTGGCGATCAATCAACTCTCAGCTACGACGGATCCGGTGCGAGGTGCGAGGTGCGAGAGTGTACCGAACCCCCGCCCGGTGCCGGTGTAAACATCCGGGGGTTATTGGATGAGGCGAATAACCCCCGGATGTTTACACCGGCACCGGGGCGGGGGTTTGGCGGGATTGGGCCCTGCGCGGTATATATAAGAGTGGGTGTTTTGGTTCAGTTTTCGTTCAGCGCCGTAACTTCGGCCCGTTAGGCATGGCGCCCGGCAAGGGTGGTTGCTTTCAATCGAATTGGTACGGAATCCATCCCGTCGTGCAAAGCAGAATGCCGTGGTTCTGCCCGGGCGCATTCAGATCATAGACGCGATGCTCCGACCAATCGAAGCGCGATTTCAGCTCGGCCATGGAAGCGGGGTCGACCGTTTCGTAGACCTGGATGGCGCAGAGGAGCGGGCTTCGCGCGCGTGCATGAAACAGGACGTCCACGATCTCAGTAACTGGCGGTGTCGTGCGCCGCAGATCAAGTCCGGCGGTCTCGTCGAGCGCATCGCCCCAAGGCGGCGCGATGAACGCAATCAGCAGCTGCTCCGCCGCCACGGATGCGCCGGCGAGGCCGACCCGGTAGTCGGTGTTCGAAACTTCAATTGGCAACGCCAGCGCGGCAAGATTCTGCTGCGTGAGCCGGAACACCTCCGCATCCAACTCGAAGCCGAGCGCCTGCGCCGCTCGCAAGTGGTGCGCTAACCAATAGAGCGTGTTGCCGGAGCCCGCAAAGAGATCGACGACGGTCACGCCGGCTTTGAGCGGAGCTGTTGTGGCGACAGCGGCGACATCCTGACCGATCAAATCTCCCAGCACGTCACGCGTGCATTCGACCGCGGTCCTGCCGAGCAGCCGCACGCCCTTCGCATACCACTCGGCGGGCCGCATGCCATAGATGGAGACATAGTCGGCATCTCCAAAGCTCTCCGTGCCGTAGCGCTCGACCTCCCACAGGTTGAGAACGGTGTTGCGCTTGGCTCCGCTCAGCAGCAGCTCGCGACCGTAGATCGGCAAGACATGCGAGGTCGCATCGTCCGGGAGTTTCTCGACCCGCTCATGGGCACCGTGCTGCGTGAATTCCTTGCTCATCTCGGATACCGCTTGTCGGTCCGGACCTAATGAGCGTCGCGTGGCCGCAGGCGCTCAAGGCGTTGCCGATAGAGGAGCAGTATCGCCGGGCCAAAGGCGGCGAGCATCACGGCGAGACCGGTCGCGATGCCGATGGCGCCGCCCGCGCCGGCGCAGCAGTCCGTTCGCTGGCGCGCGATGATATGCGAGGGAACAGCGATCAGCAGCTCGACGACGCTGCCCTTGATCACCCATCCGAGGAGCCGCGTGAGCCGATCGGAAGCACCGCGCACATATAGAAAGAGCAGGATCGTCCAGAAGATCCAGGACGGCAGCCACACGAGAGCAAGGGCGCGGCCGGTGAACATCCAGTCGATGAAATCCCCCGTCTCCCCGGCAATCCCGGGCACGGCATCGCACACGGAAAATATGACGCCCACCAACAACAGGCAAAACAGGAATGCCGCCGTGATGATCATCACTCGGGCATGGCGACGCGGCTTGCGTCGGCGCCAGCTCGTGTCGACGGACAAGAAGAGCAGCAGGACTTGCAGTGCGATCAGAAGCACAAAGACAAGCCATGTCTGCCACAGACGAATGTCGGGGAATTGCAGCGGGTCGCCGAAGAGCAGCGAAATACCGGGCGCAAAGAGCAAGATCGCCAGGAGCGCGTAACAAACGCCGATCACCAGTCCCCAGTGACGCATGCTGTTCTCCTTAAGGACCGCTTGCGCTGCATGAGCCGACTCACCGCTCGGTGACGGACTCATCGACCGCCGCGACGAGTCGTTTGACGAGCGAGTGCAATGGCCGCTTGTGGAGCGCGACCAGAAGCCAGGGCCAGACAAAACCCCAGAACACGATGAAGGCCCAGAGAAGAACGATGCTCTGGTCGACGCTGAGTCCCCACCGCATGCTGGCCGGTGACTGCGTCAGGTAGCTGCGCACATCGAACGTGAGCGCAAGCGCGATGCCGATCGCAGCGAGTACCGCCCCGAGTGCCAGGCAATAAATCGCCCAGCGCCAATAGCGGACGCGGTAGCGCAGGATTCCGTCTCCCGCGTACCCGAAGTCCAGGTCATTGAGCCCGACATTGATGGCGCTCTTCCAATCAGCGGCACGGACCGACAGGTGGCGCTCGTCCACGAGAGTCGCGATGTAATTCGAGCGTCGATGCGGTGTGCCGGTGAGGAGCCCACTGGCAACGCGTCGGCGGAAGGTTTTGAAGAACCGCTCCGGCTCGGAGCGGATCGTCAGCTTGCCGCGGATTTCAGGCAGGAACGCCATGCGCCCTTCTAGATCATCGCTTTGCAGTACGCAACAGGTAATGACTGCCGAAGCAGGTTCACGGCGACGCCTTCCCTGCCTCGCACCTGCCACGTGCCCGAAGCTCCGCGCGATCGGCTTCCTTTTGTGTGTCCGCGAGCTCCTTGCGCTGATCGTCTTCATATTTGGCCCGCTCTGCTTCGAGCTGCGCGACCTGAGCCCGGAGCGCTTTGATCAGGGCCTGCACGGATGGATCCGACGTTGCATTGTTCCCAGCGAGCAAGGTCGCCAGGTAGCCGTTGATCTGCGCGCGCTGTGCTTCGTTGTCCTGCAGGAGCTTCGCGTACATCAACTCAATACTTGCCGCCATCGCCTGGTACTGAGCGGCGACGTCCGCCAAGACCTGATTGCAATCGGTCGGTGATGCTGGCGTCGAATCCTGCGGGATAGCATTGTGGTCAGACGGCGTCGCAGGCGGCGGCACGTCGGTCGGCGTGCGGTAGTTGCCGCCCGCACCGGGGGCCTGAAGCGTCTGATTGCCGCTCGCGCTGGCGGGCGTTGGAGCTGGCGCCGGCGCCGAGGCGCCGGCCGGCGCGAGAGTCGGATGCGCGCCACCGGCCGGCGTCGATGTCGCATTCGACGCGGCGGACGACGATTGCGGCACGGCCGCCGCACCAACTTGCTGAAAGCTCCAACTACACTTCACCTGCGCTTTCGATCCCGCCGGCTGCATCGGTCCGAAGCTGCCCGATGGTGAATCCGACTTCTGCCCCGAGACCTGCTTACTCTTCGCCGCGCTCTGACTCGACGGAAAAGCGTATTCAAACGCCTCGAGGCCGATCTGCGCGTGGCTCGTCACCTTGCCGTCGACCCGCACCTCTTGCGTTCCAGTGACGGCATTCGCCGCGCGCAATTGCGCGTGGCCCGCGCCAATCAGAATCGCGCCATCGGATGCCCGCACGACGACCGAGATCGGCGCGCTCATTCCAGTGACGCTGCGCTTCCATTCGGCGTGCAGCGTCTGCGATCCCTGCGTGCGTTCGAGCGACCCGCCTCCCGTCACGCTCCACGTTCCTGGGTAGATGTCGAACGCGCCGCTCTTCGTGGGCGCTCCGCCCGTCATCCTCCACTGGTGTGTTTGCTGATCGCTGTAGCCCGGGCCTGTCACCGTCACATCACAGGTCGCCGAACCGTTCCAGGTCGCGGCGGCCGCCACGTGCGCAAGACCGGCGGAGCCGAGAAGTCCCAGAGCAAGAGTGGTTGCTTTCATTGGTATGCGTACCTCACTTCGCCATTGCCGATTGATTCCGCGGAAACATCATCGCGCCACGAGCAGCCGGCCACAAATTGTGACTGATTCCCAACGGGTAGCCCCACGGTGGGCGCAAACGAGACCTGCATCGCAACCCGCTATTTGCTGCCTTGCCAGTCCGTCCGTCCCACCGCATTCTGTAACGTCGCGCGGATTCCATTGATTTCCGAGTGTGATGCGCGTCGACAAATCGCTGATGGGTGCCACGGGTGAGCGTTTCAGCAGCAGTGACCAAGCACAACAACTCCGACGCCCCACCGGGATGGATCGACAAGCTCTGCATCGGGCTCGCGATCTACGTCGTCGTCTGTACGACCTTCATGCTCACGGGATTCGGCGGCGAACACGTCCGGCATTACGTCGGCCTGCTGGGTGATACACCGGCCAGCCTCACCGCATTGATCGTCACCATCGTCGCGACGCGCCGGATGCCGCGCGGCCCCTCGCGAACGGCGTGGGGTTGCTTGTCCACCGCCCTCGCGCTGTATTTCGTCGGCACGAGCATCGGCGTCGTCTCCTGGCTGTACGACCGGGATCCCTTCCCGGGACCCGCCGACGTCTTCTATCTCGCGTTCTATCCCTTCTTCATGATGGCCGTTGGAATGATGATCCGCGCGGCCGCCGTCAGAGTCCGCTGGACGCAATTCCTGGTCGACGCCACGATTCTCGTGGTGGGCTTCGGAGCGTTCTTCTGGTTCCTGATCATCCGCCCGGCCGCTTCCAGTACCGAAATCGACGTGCTCAAGAATGCGCTGAGCCAGATCTACATCGCGCTCAACTGTGTACTCGTGCTCACGCTCGGGGTGCTGCTGCTCGCCGGCGCCGGCACCACGATCGGCCGCCGTATTGCGCTGCTGCTCTCGATCGGATTCGCGACGATGTTTCTCGGCGACATCATGTGGTCGGTCGCGAAAATCGGCGGTCATTATCTCTCCGGCGATCTGCAGGACGTGTTGTACGTCTCCTGCTACCTGCCGATGGCCTTCGCCGGACGCGAGCAGATCCGCCTCGCCGCGAGCGGGACGGTGACCGAATCGAGCACCTCGATGCCGCTCGCTCAGTCGCTGCCTTATGCAGCGATGCTGACCGCGTTCATCGTGCTCGTCTCCTTGACACGCGGCGACGTCGGCAGCCCCGCGACAATAATGGCTATTGTCGTATTCGGATTGGCGCTGCTCGTGATGGTGCGACAGGCACTGGTGCTGCGCGACGACGCTTTGCTCCGCGAGCGGCGCGCGGCGCGCCTGGTCGAACAACGTTACGCATCGCTGATCGCGAACGCTTCAGACGTCATCATGACGATTGCGGTGGACGGCTCGCTGCTCTTTGTGTCTCCCGCTTCCGAACGTACGCTCGGACTCAAGCCGGAGGCCATCATCGGCAGGAATGTGCTCGAGGTCTGGGTGGGCGATGACCGCGAGCGGTTGAAGGCCTTCCTCGGCGAAGTGGCCGCATCGTCCGGCGAGGCCGTCGGCCCCGTCGAGATGAAGCTCGAGCGCGAGCGTGATCGCCGCGTGCTCGAGATCGTCGGCAGCAACCTGACCAAGGATCCGGCAGTGCAGGGGCTCGCGCTCAACTTCCGCGACATCACCGAGCGCAAGGCGCTCGAAGAGCAATTGCGGCAGCTTGCCTTTCACGACTCCCTCACGCTGCTTGCGAATCGCGGCCTCTTCCGCGACCGGGTGCAGCATTCCCTGACGCTGGCGAACCGCGGACGGCAACAGGTCGCCGTGATGTTCGTCGACCTCGACAATTTCAAGAATGTGAATGACTCGCTCGGCCACGATGCCGGCGACCGGCTGCTGCAGGCGGTGGCGCAGCGGCTCGTCAAGTCCACGCGCTTCTCCGATACGGTGGCGCGCCTGGGTGGCGACGAATTTGCCATCCTGCTCGAAGCAATCACGACGACCGCGGAAGTCGAGCAACTCGCCGGCTCCCTGATCGAGCAGCTCGATCAGCCATTCTTTCTCAACGCAACCGAAGTGCGCGTGTCGGCCAGCATCGGCGTCGCTTTCTCGACGCAGGAGCAGGAAGCGAGCGCCGAGGCGCTGCTCAGCAAAGCCGACACCGCGATGTACTTTGCGAAGGGCGCCGGCAAGAACCGGTTCCTCACTTTTCAGGCGCCGATGCAGGAGATGTTGCAGGAGAGAACGCGCCTGGTCGCCGACATCGCCCGCGCCATCGCCAATGAGGAATTCTTCGTCGAGTATCAACCGATCATCGACCTCGGCACGCGCAGTCTTTTGGGCGTCGAGGCGCTCGTGCGCTGGCGGCACCCCGAGCTCGGCGTGCTCATGCCGGATCGATTCATCCAGATCGCGGAGGAATGCGGCCAGATCGTGAAGCTCGGCCGCTGGGTCCTCGGCCGTGCGTGCCGCGAGCTGCATGCCTGGCGCGGCTGCGTGGCCGGCGGCACGGGCTTAAGGGTGGCCGTCAATATCTCGGGCCGCCACCTCCAGCATGGCGATCTGGCGCAAGACGTGGCGCAAGCCCTCGAGGAATCGGGACTCGAGCCCGGGAACCTCGTGATCGAATTGACCGAAAGCACGATCATGCACAACACGGAAGCGAACCTCGCCTGGTTGCTTGAATTGAAGAAGCTCGGCGTGCGGCTCGCGATCGATGATTTCGGGACCGGCTACTCGTCGCTTTCGTACCTGCACCGCTTTCCGATCGATATTCTGAAGATCGATCGTTCGTTCGTGGGGCGCCTCACCAATACCTCGACCGGTCCGGAACTCGCCCGCGCGGTGATCACGTTGAGCGAAACGCTGGGCCTCGATACCGTGGCCGAGGGCATCGAACTCGAGCCGCAGGTAGACGCGCTGCTGCAGCTCGGCTGTGTCGCCGGCCAGGGGTTTCTCTTCGCGAAGTCCGGGACGCTCGAGCAGCTGTCACGGAGCTCGTTCGTCGCGAGACGCAACGAGCTTTGGACCACCCAGGCGGGCGGCGAAAATCTTTCGCCGACCGGTCGATTTCGCGCACTGCGGGGCGTTGCGGGCGTCGCTTAACCCCCGGCCGGTGCCGGTGTAAACATTCGGGGTTATTCGGCCGCACTACAATTCCCCCGGATTCTTACACCGGATTTTTTACACCGGCACCGACCCCGCGACCCCGGGGGTTTTACACCGGTACCGGGCGGGGTTTGCTCCGCCAATAGCCGCCGTGCGTCCAGCCCTGCCAGGCCACGCGAATCCAGCGCGTCAACGCGACGGCGATCCACACGGCCCAGGCAAAGATGAGCGTCTTGTAGATCCAGAGCGGCACGCTGATGACGAGCGGTTGCGGCAGCGGTCCGCTGGTCTGGTCACGGAACCAGCTGAACACGCCGTTGCCCGAGTCCACGCCCATCACGCCCATGTCGGGACTCGAGAGGAATCCGTAACGAATGCCCGAAAACACGAGGCTCGTGATCGCGACGACCGCCAGCACGGCGAGAGCAATCTGCCGGAGATTGAATCGCCAGCGCGACACCGACTCGGGCTCGCTCCGTGCGCGCAAATGAAACGCGAACAGCCACGCACCAACGAGCGCAAACACGAACCAGGAGAGCGTCGAAAGACCGAGACCCAGCAACAACCACTCGTGAACGCGCAGCGGTGAGTGGCGCCAGCGGCCGAGCAGCGTCGCGACCGCGAGAAAAACCACCAGCTCGCCCCAGTAGAGAATCGCCGGCCCGACGCCTGCGCCGCGACCGAGTGCGAAGAGCGCCCATCGATCCTCCGGCAATTGCAGGGTCGTCGTGACATTGCTGGCAGCGGAGCCGAGATCGACGGCGTCCGCCGTTCCCGCCACCGACGTTCCCCGCGGCGACTGCCAGTTCACCGTGATGCGATGTGTGCCGGGCAGGAGTCCAACGGACAACACGCCCTTCTCCGGCCGCAATGGAACGACATTGCCATCGACGCTCACCGACTGCACCCGCGCATCGGCGGGCAGCGTGATCGCATGACGCCCACCTTCGGTACTGCGATAACTGAAGTCGAGCTCCGAGTCCGACGATCGCGCGCCGACGCGCATCATGTGCTCCACCCGATCGATTGCGAGCGTCGCGCCCGCCGCCGGCAGCGGCCGCGAGATCCGGAGAGAGAGCTTTTCACCAGGACGCGGGTAGTACTGAAAGACCCAGCTCCAAGCGTCGACGGTTTCCGGAGCGACGGCCGGTAAGCCCTCGAAGTCGACGTGCCACTGCGGACTGATCTGAAAGTTCCACACCTCTGCACGCGATGGGTTGGCGGGCAGCGCGAGCTCCAATGTTTCGGAGCGCGGCAGGCCCGAGTTCCACTCGATCTCATTCTCGCCGGAAGCGAGCGCTGCGAGGACGGTCTTCTCCGGCGTCACGTGAATGCCGGCGGTCAGGACCGATTCGCCGGAGAGCAGCGGAACAGCCGCGTTGATCGCAGCTCGCGCCGGCGCGACGCGAACCACGCGCGTCGTGACGCTCCAGTCCGTGTTGAAGACGACGTTGCGTATCACCCGCACGAAGGGCGGAAACTCCGTATCGGCGATGCGTGACGCGCCGACGCCGCTGCCCGTCGAAGCGGCGCGCACTCGCGTCAACTCCAGCGACCCCGACGCCAGTCGGCCATCAACGACGCCCGCAGCCGTCCAGCCATTCGCAACAACGCTGATCGTGCGCGGCGCCTGCGGAAACGCGAGCTGTAACGCGTCGACCGGCGCAACGTGGCCGCTCAGGTGAACGCTGTGTGCGCCGGCGCGAAGCGGAATCCACACCGCGTTGTCGTCCGTGCGGCGGAGCGCGAGGCTGGAAGCACCATCGACACTGACGCTATCGATCTGCCAGCGATCGCCGGCCTGCGGCAGTGGCACCGCTATGGTCGTAAGCGCGCTGACACTCATTTCTACATCGAGCGTGCCTGTCGCGACGCTCACGCGCGCCGCGGTGATTTCAGCGCACGTGGGCGCGCACTGCGGCGCTTCTATGAGCCGTGACTTGAGATCGTTGAGAAGCGACGTGTCCGGTGTCGAGGCAGCGCGTGCCGTCGAGGCAGTCCCGAGCGCTATTGCCAACAACAAACCACCGGCGATGAACGGGAATGCGCTCGCAATGACGCGACCTCCGTTCCAGGGTG
>JBGPLJ010000123.1:0-9650 GCA_041486385.1 Steroidobacteraceae bacterium | reverse complement strand
GATTGGCCGGTGCCTTGAACCACGTGAGATTGCCGCTGCCTTCCGACACTGAAAGCACGATATCGCGCCGGCCATCACCGTCGACATCGGCCACGTGCACGGCAGCAAATGGATCCCAGGACGCGAACGTATGCAGGGGCCAGGCTGCGGTAGCGACGTCGCCGCCCGGATTCTCCATCCACACTCCGCCCACAACAATATCGCGCCGGCCATCGTTATTGATATCGGCGACGTCGAGGCCATTGCTGCCGACGAGCGGATTGACATTGAAGGACGTCCAAACGGTCTTCGACACCTGCAGGAAAACCGTCACTGGTGTCGCCGTCTCTCCCCGCATGATCACGTCGAGCTTGCCGTCGCCATTGACGTCGGCAATTGCAATATCGTGCGTGCCGTCGGCGCTGCCAAGACTGTGCGCCGTCCAGCTCATACCATTGCCACCGTTTTCATACCATGTGGTACCAACGACAAGATCAATGTCGCCATCGCCGTCAAGATCGGCGACTGCGCTGCCGCTCTCGCTGCTCGCGGTATCCGCAATGGTGCGTTTCGTCCAGTTCGGTGCCTGGTACCAGACGATGGGGCCATTGGCCCCGCTGACGATCAGATCGGGCAGGTTGTCGCCGTCGAGATCCGCAATGTTCTTCATCCACGGATTGGTGGGGCCCGCTTGATCCACCACGGTGCGTGTGAAGCTGAGGGTCGGCGCTGGTGTCGAAGTCGCAACTGTGACCGTGACGGCCTGAGTAACGGAACCACCGGAGCCCGAGCATTGGAGTGAGAAGCTGCTTGTTGCCGTCAATGCGCCGGTGCTCTCCGAGCCGCTGACTGCTTTCGCACCGGCCCACGATCCGGCCGCCGAACAACTCGTGGCATTGGTCGTGGACCAGGACAGCGTACTTGCAACCCCGCTTGCAACGCTCGCCGGTGTTGCCGTCAGTTGCAGCGTAGGCGCAGGTAGCGGACCGCCCGAGCTTCCGAAAAGGGTCGATTTCAGCTGCCAGCCTTCCCCGCCACCGATGCTGCTATTGCAGTCTTGCGGGTTGCCACCAGCCGCACCGCCGTAGCACACGCCCACCAGGCCACTGTCGGGAATGCTCGTTCGCGTTGTCCACTGTACGTTCGCGCAGGCCGAGACGTCACGCTGGCCAGCTGTCCCACTCGGGCAGTACAGCACTCTGCTGGCGTCCGTGATGGCGCCAGCGTCGGCGAGCGTCCATTGCGACGACCATGTGCATGAAGAGAACGTTGTTGCGGTCGTCCGTGTGCACACGAATACCGCAAGGCCCGCGGCTGATCCCGCGCTGACCGTGACGTTCGCCGATCGGGCAATGTTGCCGCCCGAGGCCGAACAGGTCAGCGTGTAGGTGGCGGATTGCGACAACGCGCCGGTGGACTGCGTGCCCGAGAGCGTCTTGGTGCCGGACCAAGCGCCGGATGCCGTGCACGTGCTGGCGTTCGTGCTGGACCAGGTGAGCACGGCGCTGCTGCCTGAGCTGATCGATACTGGGCTGACCGACAAGCTGAGAGTGGGCGCAGGCGGCGCAGTAACCGCAACGGTCGCGGACTTGTTGATCGATCCACCCGTACCGGAGCAGCTGAGCGTGTAGGTGCTGCTTGCAGTCAGCGCACCGGTCGATTGAGAGCCGCTCGGCGGCTGGCCACCGGACCACGCTCCAGAGGCCGTACAGCTTGTCGCATTCGTGCTCGTCCAGCTCAAGGTCGAGCTGCCTCCGCTCACCACCGATGCTGGACTCACAGACAATGTGAGTGTGGGCGCAGGCGGCGCCGTGACTGCAACCGTGACTGATTTGCTGACCGCGCCTCCGGCACCCGAGCAAGCCAGCGTATACGTGCTGCTCGCCGTGAGAGCGCCGGTCGATTGCGTTCCAAAGGTCAGCAGGTTGCCAGACCATGCGCCCGAGCCCGTGCAAGCTGTCGCATTGGTCGTGGACCAGGTCAGCGTGCTGGACGAACCGCTCACGACCGAAATCGGCGAGGCGGTGAGCGTCAGTGTCGGTGGCATAACGACAGGTGGGCCGTTCGGGAATAGAACTGACTTGATCTGCCAGCCCTCCCCGCCTCCAGTGCTGATATTGCAGGCCTGAGGATTGGCACCGCCCGATGCGCCATAGCAGATTCCGACGAGCCCAGCGTCGGGGATTTTAGTCCGCGTCGTCCACTGGACGCCCAGGCACTTGCTGACGTCAACGCGCGCTGCATTGCCCTGAGGGCAATACAAGAGCCTGCTCGTATCCGTGACACTTGCAGGATCCACCAGCGTCCATTCCGTGGGCCAGGAGCAGCTCGAGAAACTGCTCGCTGTAGGCCTCGTGCAAACGAATGCCGCATCCGCATAGCTGCTTTGCGGTATCAGGGCGCAACCCAAGCCGACGAGAACGGCGACGGCCATGCAAGTGCGGCGCGCGCCGCTGGCGATAGCAGTACGTGCCCCGGCGACCGCGGTCTCAATTCTATTCTTCACGGCTGTAATCCTTCCCCTGATACCGGCACGCATCTGTAGACGACCACCCCGCCGGACGCGGCAGCGATCATACAACAGAGATTTAGCGCGGCGCGCGCGCGCGCGCGCAATTCAGGGGAGCACCCAAAGCAGCGTAGGCTCGCGAGCTACGTCGCCGTTTTACGACAAACCCAATCTGCTAGATCCTGACGAGAATCCGGCGACGGTAGAGGACGTACGCGCCAAGCCAGAGCGTGCAGCCGACTAGCAGGGCCTCGATCAGCGGCTGCCAGTGATTCACGATCAGTTGACCCGGCAACAAACGCTGCCAGGGTTCGAGCAGGCGCCAGCGAAAGTTCATCGCCAGCGTATAGAGCAGAATCGAATTCGAGCCAACGACCACAAACAGCAGCGTCCAGCGACGCAATCCGCGCACCTCGCAGATTTGATAGATGAGCGCCAGGCCGAGGAGCGTGGAGCCGCTGCTGAACAATGACCAGGACGGCGTCCAGATGCTTTTGACCATCGGACACCAGAACCAGTCGCCGAGCAGGCCGGCGCCAACCAAGACCGCCCCGGCCGTCACCAGCCAATTCCGAACTTCCCGCAGCGAGCCGCGCTCGCGAATGATGCGGCCCGCCAGCATGCCGGCAATGAGCGTCGCGATCATCGGCACAAAGTTAAGCGTCTGGTAGCCGTGGCTGTCGGGCAGGTAGGGCTTGGTGCGTGGCCAAAGATTGAAAAACCAGGAATCAAATGCCGAGGCGAGATTGGTGTTCTTGTTCCAATGGGCGAAATAACCGGAAAAGGCGCCATCGCCCGGCATTACTCCAGGTGCTGCCGCAGTGACGGAATCGGGCGGCAACGGATAGAGGAAGAAAGCCAGCCAATAGCTGCCAAGCAGCGCGAGTCCGACGGCTACCAGGCTTCTGCTTGAGAGTTTGACGAGTAGAAACGCAGGCAGGTAAGCGAGGCCTAGTTGAACGAGCAATGTGCCCGATTCATGAATTCCAGGATTGCTGTCCTTGCGGAGGATGTGCCACGCCGTCGCCAGAAGCACCGCAACCCACCAGCCAACAGACAACTGCTGGCGGCGCGCGGCACTCTCAATACCGGCCGCGCGCGCGACATAGTCTGCCACCGGCAACCCAAGGGCGAACAGGAAGACGAGCGGCCATATTTCGTCGACGTAGCCGTTCGCCCGCAACGACAGCGTCAGACCCAGAAGTATGAGCGCCGCGCTGCGCAGAGCCGCATGCGTGTAGGCGCTGGCATCACTCTCACCGTGGCTCTTGCGCGCGGCCCACGAGAGTGGAATCGATGCCCCAGCCAGCATCACAAACGAAGGCATGATCAGGTCCCACACCCGAACTCCGGTCCATGGCGCATGGGTAAATTGCGCGGCGAGCGCTGACCAGAACCCGCTGCCAGGGTCCTGCGCCGCCATCCTGTAGAAGCCAAAGCCGCCGGTCGTATCGGGGATGAGCAGGAGCATGACAAGGCCGCGAAACACGTCGATCGCGACAACTCGGTGTGGGACTGATTCGGCAGTCGATGTCATATCACAAGGTCCGCCTCAGCGCCGGCATGCTTCGATCAGCGTCGCCGCCGACCGCTCCCAGCTGAAACCGCGTGCCTGCTCCAGAATGCGTGAAATGCTGAACCGCTCGGCATTGAACGCCTGCATTGCATCGTGCAGTCCGTCCGCCCGTTCGGAATCGTAAAGCAGTCCGCATTCGGGCTTGATCAATTCGACGAGACAGCCAAGGCGCGGCGCGATGACCGGCTTGCCAAAACTGAGCGCGAGCATCGCCGAGCCCGATGTCAGTATCTCGCTATACGGCAGAACAACACAGTTCGCCGCGTTCAGAAAGACCTGCAGCTCGTCGTCGGCGATGAAGCGCGCGTGCAACTGGATGTTGCGCGGCTTGCGCGCGATCAATTGCTCAACGCGCTCGCGATACACGGAACTCTGAAACTTTCCCGCGATCACGAGCGTGGGTCCGTCGGGCAGGGCCTGAAACGTATCGATCAGGTACTCAAGGTTCTTGTATGGCTTGCAGATACCAATGAAGAGAAATACGCACGATGCTTGCTGCAGTCCAAGCTGCGCGCGCGCCTCAGATTGGGAGCAGCTGTTGAGGTAGTAGTTGATCCAGTGTCCATGTTCGATGAGTGAGAGCTTGCGCCGCGCTATGGCGAGGCGCGCATGGACGATGTCCGCGGCGGCCGCGCCGTGGACAAACACCCGGGTTGCCAGCAATCGCATCAAGAGGCGCCCCGCTCTATGCACGCGCAGATCGCGGCCCCCGTCATGCGGGTAGAGGTTGTGGGCCGTCCAGAAGACATGCTTTCCGCGCATCCGGAAGTAGACGAGGAACACGGCAAACTTGATGAGCCGGCGCCAATTGCCGACCGTCTCACCGCTCTTGAAATACATGAACGAAGGCCAGTGAAAATGAAAGGCATCAATCTCCGCAGCGTGCGTCAGGAACCAGCGGCCCGAATAAATGCCATCGATGACGCGCGCGCCCTGCGCCTGCAGACTGTCGTTGAAACAATCCGTATACGAAGTCGTGCCGCGCGGGAACGCTGCAATGCTCGGCAGCGCTGAGCTCTGCGCCTCTGCAGCGCTGCCCGTCACTTGGAAGCCCTTCGAGCCGTGCGGATGATGCCTTCAATGGTCGATTTCGGGTTGAGGGCGAGGTCAAGACCGAAAGCGCAGATGCTCGACGCGAGCCGCGCGCGGCTGAAAGCAAGCCCAGCATAATCGTGTGCGCGTCGCTGGAACTCCCAGTAGTGGCCCGGCGCCCGGCGCCACCAGCGCTCGGCCATGGTCCGGTAGTACTCGCCGAGCAGTTGCCCGCGACGCGTGGCGTATTCCGTGGACGTAAGATACTGAGCGCCGTATTTCTCCCCGCAGATCATCTTGCTCACCATCAGAATGTCGTAGTTCTTGAGTCTCGACATCACCGACTCGTTCTCGCGCCGCGTGTACGTCAGCACCTGCGGCGCAAAACCAAAGTCGCGGTCGCGCAGGACTTCGAACCACAGATCGACGTCCGGGCAAGGGCTCGTTTCATAGTAGAAAGGACGGCGTGCCCGCACGATGTCAGCCCGCATCATGTGCGCAGTCTGACTGCCGAAGACGTAGACACCCTCAAGCAAGAATCGCCTGCAGATTTCGCGACCCGTCAGGATCTTTTCACGGTCGTCGAGGCCTTGCAGATAGACGTTGCGGTCAATCTTGGTATACGCGCCGATGAGCGCGATCTTGGCGCTCATCTCGCCAATGATCACCATCTCCTCGAGACAATTTCGGTACGCCCAGTCGTCGGCCTGCACGATCTTCACGTACTGCGCGTCATTCGCGATCAAGGTCAGGGCGTGATTGTAGTTCGCGAGCTGCGGCAGAAAGTCCTTGTTGTCAATGACGCGGATGCGCTGGTCCTCGGCCGCGTAGCGCGCGGCGATCTCGCGTGATCCGTCGGTGC
The DNA here is from genome assembly GCA_041486385.1 of Steroidobacteraceae bacterium. Lineage (GTDB taxonomy): Bacteria > Pseudomonadota > Gammaproteobacteria > Steroidobacterales > Steroidobacteraceae > JBGPLJ01. Next base: position 3,692 of record JBGPLJ010000123.1, on the reverse strand, counting down.
TGCAGTTGTTGACGATCAGGTATTCGAAATTTGCATAGGACTGCCCGAGCACGCTCTCGATGCACTCGGCAAGGTACTCCGCGGTATTGAACACCGGAGTAACCACGCTGACTTTGGGTTGGTTATGCACGGGAATCGGGGTGAGCACGCGTCACGAGTCCACCCGCTTCAGCCAGTTCTCGCGCCAAAAAATCCGGCCGCGCCGCGGACAGCCGAGCCGATCCGCCGTGCACTCTGCCATGCAATGCACATTCTCCAGCTGGATGCACGGCTCCTTCATCGTGAGCATGCGCCCGGAGCGCTCATCGATGATCCGGTCGACGCGCGCCTCGACACGGTGCCGCTCGCCGCAGAACTTGACCATCTCGTAGTCGAATTTCATGCCGCGATTGCGCGCACGCTGATTCAGGGTCTTTTCGATATCCGGCCACGCGAGTACTTCGACGCTGTCACCCACCTTGACGTCGATTCGCCCCCCCGGGGTCGGTGCACCTACAGCAATGGGACCGACGTAGTCCTCGAAAGGAGGACGATTGCGTCGCGCCTGCAACCAGTCGTGGATCTTCTTGAATACACGATAGCCGACACCAAAGCCCATGAACCAGCGCAGGGCACCGCTTGCAAGCAGCCACAGCACGTCGCGCACCTTGAGGTTGCGCGAGGTCACGTCATCGATGTACTGGCGCGCGTCCCAAAAGGCGAGCGGAGTCGTTGCGGCGCGCAGGACAGTTGTCTGGCACACGTAGATCGGATCATCGCCACTCGCACGTGCGACGGACGGATCAACTGCGATCTGTCCGCCAGGACGTTGCGTCAACGCCTGCAGGCGGCCGATGGTCATCGTCGGCGTGGTTGCTGGCTCGCTCGATGTCCTTGCCTGCTGTTCAGCGTCCGCTCGCAGCCAGTCATCCTTCCAGAAGAGATAGCAATGGGCCTGGCAGCCGGCGTGCGCCTGGCCGTCACACCGACCACCGACAAGATGCAGCGCGCGAGTCACGCGGCGGCCGTCGGAGCCGCCTGTGCTGTAGTCGCAGGTCTTATGCGCGATCCTGAAAACCTGCATGCGTCGCCCGCAGTACTCAAGCATCTCAGGCTGGAACGGCATGCCGTCGCAGCAACCCGCGGCGTCGAGCGTAGTGAGGATCTCATCGCGTGAACGCACGATCACCCAGTCGCCGGCGCGATAGCGAGAACCACCCATCAACGAAGGAATCAGACGCATCTTGTGTAACCTGACTGGGAAATCACTTGGCGCGGCACCTCGCTACAAGTCACGGCGAGCCGCCCGAATCCGCGCGGCTTAATCGCGAAAAGACGCGCCCCGCCACCGCGCTTATGATCCTGAGTGTATGAATCTCCGCGCCTTGCGGCCGGCCGGCCAGAAACCACAAGGAGAACATCAGCACCATGTAAATAAGGGCTCCGAGTCCGACCTCCGCCAGCAGCGCCGCGATTCTGCCCGCAAGCAGAGGTACGCCAATCGCGGACGCCACAATCGGCAGCAGAAAATAGAGCCCGAGCGCCGAAGCGGTCGGTCGCCAGACGACGGCGACGAACTCCAACTGCTTCATTTTGATCGTCTTGTGCAGGATCCAAAAGCTGTAGGGCGTGTAGAGCGACGTCGATATCGCATACGACCACGCCGCTCCAGTGAGGCCATGCCGCGGCACCAGATAGATAAGCAGCGGGATCAGCGCTGCAGTCTTGAGGAACGAAAGTGTTGCGATCACGCCGGTGCGCCCAACCGCAGTGTAGACAGCCCCGGTATTGCTCTGCATGGCCAGCAGGCCCGTGTAGATCGTCAGTATCTTGATGGGCACGGCCGCCTCGGCCCAGCGATCGCCCAGCATCACTGAGACCAGCAGCTCGGAAATCGCCGCGACGCCCGCCGCCGCAGGCGCGGCAACCAGCCAGGTCATGCCCAGCACATCGAGATACGCCGTGCGCAATCGCGGCAGGTCGTCGGCGAGGCGCGCATAGGCCGGAAACACCGCGCGGTTGACCGGGGCAACCAGTTCCGCGGTCGGCAGCGAAGCCAATTCGTGAGCCACGCTGAACAGGCCCGTAGCCGTCTTGCTGATGAACTTGCCGAGAGCGATCTCGCCACCTCGTGACACCGCGTACGACATGATGTTGTGGGCGAGCAGCCACTTGGAAAAGCCCATGAGAGCACCGCGTTCCGCCAGGCTGAGGCGCGGTCGATAGGGATGCATGATGTAGCTCATCACGAGATACACGAACTTGCCCGTCAGTATTCCGATGAGCAGCGCCCAGTAGCTGCGCAGCACGTATGCGGCCGTGACGGTCACGGTGAAGACCACCAGCCGCCGCGTCAACGCGATGGCAAAATCCTTGTGAAACTGCAGTTCGCGGCGAAAGTCGACGACACCGATGTTCGCGAGGCCATCGAACACGATGCCGATGGAAAGCCAGAGCATCAGCTGTCCAACGCGCGGTTCCGAATAAAACACCGATATGGGACCCGACAGGCCGATCAGGCCGAGCCCGATGATCACGGAGAACAGCAGATTGAGAGTCCACGCGGTGTCGTAATGCGCGCGCGTCGGCTCCTGTCGCTGTATCAGGGCAACATCCAGACTGAAGCCGAGCACCAGTTCGAGGAGCGATGTGACGCCCGCGGCAAGCGCAACCAGTCCGAAATCGGCGGGGAACAGCAGCCGCGCGAGAATCAGCGTACTGACGAATCCGATCGAGCGATCCATCAGCCGCAGTCCAACCATCCACGCGGCGCCCTTGGCGATCTGGCGGTTTACTGAAGGCAGCGTCATTGGCGGAGCCGGATGCTGCGACCCGTCAGCTCTTCCACGTCATCCAGGGGCAGCGCCCCTGAGCTTCCATCCGGTCGTAGGTGATCTTGTCCTTGAACGTATCCATAGGCATCCAGAACCCGTCGTGGCGATAACCCAGCAATTGGCGCTCGGCCACCAGGCGGGCGAATGGCTGCTCGACCAATTCCTCTCCGTCCTTGATGTATTCGAAAATCTTCTCACCGAGGACAAAGAAGCCGCCGTTGATCCTTAGGTCGGTCTTCTGCATCGAGCCAAGATCCTCCACGATGCCTTCCGCGGATGTGCGCACGGAGTGAAAACTCAAGCCCGGTCGCACCGACGCGAAACTGGCGATGACTTTTTTTGCACGGAAATCGTCGATCATCTTCGGCAGCGGGATGTCCGAGAGTCCGTCCGAATAGTTCGCGAGGAACACCGGCTCGCCCGCCAGGTACTTCCTGACCTTCACCAGGCGCTGACCGACATTCGAGTGCAATCCCGTGTCGACAAAGGTGATGCGCCAGTCCTTGATGTCTTCGGCCACAAGATCGATCTTCCGCCCGCCCTCTGACATCACGAAATCATTCGTCAGGGCCTCGTTGTAGTTGAGGAAGAATTCCCGAATCATGTCGCCGCGATAGCCGAGGCACAGAATAAAGTCCTTGTGGCCGTGGTGCGCGTAGTAGCGCATCAGATGCCAAAGTATCGGGCGATGCCCGATCTGCACGAGCGGCTTTGGGATCGTGTCGGAATGCTCGCGCAGTCGCGTGCCCAGACCGCCACAGAACAATACGACTTTCATCAGAAGACTCCCCGGCGCATTGACTATGAGCGCCTCGAATTCATGCGCCGCTCAGTCGCTGCAGCGCCCGAGCAATCCGGCCTCTTCAAGCGCCTGCGCCG
>JBGPLJ010000122.1:0-9688 GCA_041486385.1 Steroidobacteraceae bacterium | reverse complement strand
GCGCTTCGTCAGCGTCGTGATGAGCACGCGCTGGTTGGCGGCCGCGCAGCGGCGGATCTCCGACAGCACGTCTTCCACCTGGCTGCGCACGGGGCGAACCTCGACCATCGGATCGATCAACCCCGTCGGCCGCACCACCTGCTCGACCACCTGCCCCGAGTGCTGCGCTTCATACGCGCCAGGCGTCGCCGAAACGAAGATACATTGCGGCGACATCCGCTCGAACTCATCGAACCGCAGCGGGCGATTGTCGAGCGCCGACGGCAGGCGAAAGCCGTAGTTGACGAGCGTCTCCTTGCGCGAGCGGTCGCCGCGGTACATCGCACCGAGCTGCGGCACGGTCTGGTGGCTCTCATCGATGATAAGCAGCGCATCTTTCGGCAGGTAGTCAAAGAGGCACGGCGGCGGCTCGCCCGCGGCGCGGCCTGAAAGGTAACGCGAGTAGTTCTCGATGCCCGAGCAATACCCGACCTCTTTCATCATCTCGATATCGAACAACGTGCGCTGCTCGAGGCGCTGCGCTTCCACCAGCTTGTCCGCGTCGCGGAGCTCCTTCAAACGTCCGATCAATTCTTCGCGAATCTGATCGAGCACATTGAGGAGCTTCTCCTTGGGCGTCACGTAGTGCGTGGCCGGGTAGACGGTGAAACGCGGGAGCTTGCGCAAGGTCTCGCCCGTGAGCGGATCGAACAGGGTCAGACTCTTGATTTCCTCGTCGTCAAGTTCGACGCGAATCGCCTCGCGATCGGATTCCGCCGGAAAGATATCGATGATGTCGCCGCGCACGCGGTAGGTTGCCTGTTCGAGATCGAGCTCGTTGCGCGTGTACTGCATGTCCGCGAGGCGCCGCAGGAGCTTGCGCTGATCCATGATTTCGCCGCGCACCAGGTGCAGGACCATCGAAAGATACGCCTGGGGGTCGCCGAGGCCGTAGATGGCGGACACCGTCGCGACGATGATGACATCGGGCCGTTCGAGGAGCCCCTTGGTCGCCGAGAGGCGCATCTGCTCGATGTGCTGATTGATCGACGCGTCCTTCTCGATATAAGTATCCGAGGACGGGACGTAGGCTTCCGGCTGGTAGTAGTCGTAGTACGAAACGAAGTATTCGACCGAATTCTGCGGGAAGAACTCGCGAAATTCGCCGTAGAGCTGGGCGGCGAGTGTCTTGTTGTGGGCCAAAACCAAGGTGGGGCGCTGAACTTCGGCGATTACTGCCCCAATTGAAAATGTCTTTCCACTTCCCGTGACTCCGAGCAACGTCTGGTGCGACAAGCCGTTACGCAAGCCGTCAACAAGCTTCGCAATAGCCTGCGGCTGGTCGCCGGCCGGGGAAAAGTCGGCCGTAAGTACAAACTTGGGTTGATCCGTCATGGGGGTCAGATGTTGGGTCGCGAAGTGAAAATAGCAGTAGTGGCGGCGCTCCGCTAAAATGCGCCGCGTCCAAATCCCACCTCGAGAGTGTCCGTGATTCTAACAGTTTCCAAACGCGTCCAGCGGGTGAAGCCTTCACCCACGCTGGCGGTCACCGCGCGCGCAGCGCGGCTCAGAGCGGAAGGCAAAGACATCATCGGTCTCGGCGCAGGCGAGCCGGATTTCGACACGCCGGCGCACATCAAGCAGGCGGCGATCGATGCGATCAACGCCGGCTTCACGAAATACACGAACGTCGAGGGCACGAACGAACTGAAGGACGCGATCATCGCGAAATTCAAGCGCGACAACGGCATCGAATATCAACGCAATCAGATCCTGGTCTCATCGGGCGCCAAGCAGACGGTCTACAACGTCTGTGCTGCGGTCCTCGATGCCGGCGATGAAGCCATCATCCCGGCGCCTTACTGGGTCTCGTACCCGGACATGGTGATGCTGTGCGACGGTCTGCCGGTAACACCGAGTGCCGACGCCAGGACAGGCTACAAGATCAGCGCGAAGCAACTTGCTGCGGCGATCGGGCCAAAGACGCGGCTCGTGATCTTCAACAGCCCCTGCAACCCGACGGGCGCGGCCTACACCAAGGCGGAGCTCCAGGCGTTCGGCGAAGTGCTGGCGGCCCACCCGCGCCTGCTGATCGCGACCGATGATATGTACGAGCACATCTACTGGGGCGAGGAGCCGTTCTGCAGTCTCGTGACGGCCTGCCCGCAGCTCTACAACCGTACGATCACGATCAATGGCGCCTCCAAGGTCTACGCGATGACCGGCTGGCGCATTGGCTATTGCGGCGGACCGGCGGAGATCATCACCGCGATGGCGACCGTCCAGGGTCAGTCGACTTCGAACGCCTGCAGCATCTCGCAAAAGGCCGCGACGGTTGCGTTGAACGGCGATCAGACCTGTGTCGCGGAGATGAACAGGGAATTCAAGAAGCGCCACGACTTCGTGGTCGCGGGGCTCAATACGCTGCCGGGCGTGAGCTGCCTCAAGGGCGCTGGCACGTTCTACGCGTTCGCGAACGTCGAGGGCGCGATGAAAGCGACCGGCTGCCGCGACGACAACGAGTTCGCCGAATACCTGCTCAACACGGGCGGCGTCGCCGTGGTGCCGGGTTCCGGTTTCGGTGCGCCCGGCCACGTGCGCATCTCCTTCGCGACCAGCATGCAGGTACTCGAAAGCGCCATAGAAAGAATGGCTAAGGCATTGACGGGACACCGCCTGGCGGTCAGCAACGGCTGACCGCCTTCATTCTTGACACTCCTCGACCCTTCTCGGAGAATCGCGCGCCCTTGAGGGTCGCCGCAGCAAAGCTCCACTCCCCGGTAGCTCAGTGGTAGAGCGACGGACTGTTAATCCGTTGGTCGTCTGTTCGAATCAGACCCGGGGAGCCAATTTCGTCCGATGCCAGCGCCCTCCGCACCGCGACCTCAACTGAAATGGCCGACGCAATCTCCTATCCTTGGGCGAACACTGGGGGAGATCGAAATGATTGGGAGATGGGCACGATGGGCGATGCGCCGCGAGGCGCTTGCAGTAGCCGTGGGATGTCTGGTTCTCGTCGCGTGCGGCAAAGAGAGCGGCATCGAGCACCCTTCCGGCCCGGCGACTGAGTGGACGCAATTCGGCGGCAGCCCTGGCGGTGGACACTATTCGCAGGCGAATGAGATCACGCCACAGAACGTGCATGCGCTGAGTCTCGTCTGGACGCATCGATCCGGTGATTTCCGGGGACCGCCGCCAACCGGCGCCGGCAAGATCAACGGGCCGCTGCAGCAGTCGAATTTCGAAGTCACCCCGATCGTCTCCGACGGAACGCTCTACTACTGCACGAGCTTCAATCGCGTGTTTGCGCTCGATGCCGCAACCGGCAAGGAACGCTGGGTCTACGACCCGCACGTCAACATGGCCGAGGAGAACGTTGCCGTCTGCCGCGGCGTATCACTGTGGAAGAGCGGCGGGCAAGGAGTTTGTGCCACGCGCATCTTCACCGGCACGCTCGACGCCCGGCTGGTCGCACTCGACGCGGCGACCGGCAAGCCTTGCGGCGACTTCGGCACCGGCGGCACGATCGATCTGAACGTCGGACTCACGCCACACGGACCGAAGGAATACGACGTCACGAGTCCCCCCGCGATTCTGAAAAACGCGGTGATCGTCGGCGGCCTCGTCGCCGACAGTTTCCGCAAGGGCGTGCCCGCGGGTGTCGTGCGTGCTTTCGATGCGCAGAGCGGCGCACTGCTGTGGGCATGGAATCCCGTGCCGCCCGGCGAACCCGATCACAACGCGGACGGCACATTCCGCGCGTCGACGGTCAATGTGTGGTCGATCATCTCGGTCGACGCCGCGCGCAACCTCGTATTCCTGCCCACGGGCAACGCCGGGCCCGACTTCTTCGGCGGCGACCGCGCCGGACTCGACTACTACGCGAGTTCGGTCGTCGCGCTGGACGGCGCCACCGGCAAACCGGCCTGGCATTTCCAGGTGGTGCATCACGATCTGTGGGACTACGACATGCCCGCGGAGCCGACGCTGGTGGATCTCACGATCAACGGACACACAGTGCCTGCACTCGTCGAAGTCACGAAGATGGGCCTGACCTTCGTGCTCAACCGCGAGACGGGGGCGCCGCTGTTTCCGGTCGATGAGCGTCCCGCCCCGCAGGACGGCGCGGTACCCTGCGAGCATTTGAGTGCGACGCAGCCGGTCCCAAGACTCCCCGCACGGCTCGCCGACTTATCGTTCGGTCCGGACCATGCCTGGGGCTTCACGTTCTGGGACCGCAACAAGTGCCGAGCCGCACTGACGGCCCTCAAGAGCGAAGGCGTCTACACGCCGCCTTCGCTGCAAGGCTCGGTGCTCCAACCCTCGACGCTGGGCGGCAACGACTGGGGTTCGCCGGCAGTGGACCCGGTACGCAAGTTGATGGTGGTCAGCACGAACCACATCCCAATGTCGGTCCGGCTGGTGCCGCGCGCGCAATGCGGTTCCGTCCAGGGTCTCGACTACCCGCAAACGGGCTCGGACTACTGTGCGGTCGTTGCGCCGGTGTTCTCACCCTGGGGCGCGCCGTGCTCCAAGCCGCCGTGGTCGACGATCTCCGCGGGCGATCTCGAGAGCGGACAGATCCGCTGGACGCGCGCGCTCGGCAAGCTCGGGCCGGCTGCCCGCTGGCCGATGTCGATGATGGGCGGCGGCTTTTCGATCGGCGGACCGACGGTGACGCAAACCGGCCTCATTTTCATAGGCGCCAGCACGGATCCGGCGCTACGGGCGTACAGCGTCGAAACCGGCCAGGAGCTGTGGAAGGCCAAGCTGCCGACCAGCGCGAACTCGGTGCCCATGACCTATCGCCTGGGCGAGAACGGACCTCAGTTCGTTGTCGTCGCCGCCGGCGGCCATTTCGCGCTGAGCGGCATCGAGCCGGCCGGTGACTACCTCATGGCCTTCGCTCTGCCCGCGCCATAGACGGCACTGCAAACGAAACGGCCGCCTTATTCCGGCAGACTCACGCCTGAGCCACCCATTTCCTTCGGGACGTCCTTTAACTTCGGCATCCCATCCTTGATGCGCAGCTTCGTCTCCTGATAGTGCACGTGGACGCCGGCGCTGTACGGAAAGTCCGGAATGACCGCTGCATAGACGTCGACGAGTCCCATGCCGGGGTGGTCCGTCATGACGTGGCCGCCACACGTCTTGCACCATTTGCGGTAGCTGTTCGGCGTCTTGTTGTAGGTGCCGATGTTGTCGGCTCCACGCGTGATCTTCACCGCGTCGGGTTTCCACAGAGTGAAGGCATTGACAGGGCCTGCCGACCAGTGTCGACACGACTCGCAATGGCAATAACCCATGGCGGCGGGTTCACCGCTGACGGTTAATTGCACAGCGCCGCAAAAACAGCTGCCCTTATAGGCTTTCCCGTTGTTCATCGATGAATCTCCAGAATTGAGTCAGTGCCAGGTGAACGCGATCTTGTGCCGGAACTCAAGGTAACCGCCAGCCATGGAGCTGACCGTGGTAACCGGCGTGGTATTACCTGTCGACTACGTAGCGTCCAATCCGATCGCTCACGTACTTGCGGATATCGAGATTCCAATCTTCCATCGGCGAGAGCATTCCCACCGCGTGCACCCGCGCGGAAATGCCTGACTGCACGATGGCGCAGATGTTCCAGTCCTGCCGGTTGACGAGATGCCAGAAGTCGACGACGTCCCGAAAATCGAAATCCGGCTTCGCCATCTCGTGCGGCTCGAACAGGAAGTGACAGCTGATTAAAGTCCTCGCCGGCCCGACCGGCTCCAGTACGAACGCCGCTACATGCTCGCGCGCGACACTCAGGAAGAGATTCGGATAAACGAGTTCGCCCTTGTGGCGCACCTGCTCATCTTCATTGAGGCCGGGGAAGGAGCGGCGCGTCGATGTGCCACTCGTCGTGAAGGTATCCGCGCCCGGCCGATGGGGCACGCCGCGCTCCCAGTCGAGCGAGGCGCCGCCCAGCTCGCGAAACGCGGGCACCACGCGGCAGAGCTCGGGGTGCACGGGCCCGCAGTGGTAACACTCGTTGTAGTTCTCGCAGAGAATCTTCCAGTTCGCGTCCACCTCATAGCGAAGCGTCTTTGCGATGCGCAGCTCCGCGAGCGGATAGCGCGTGAACCTCTGGCGCACGACCGCAATGTGTTGATCGAACGGCGGTGCTTCACCAGGGGAAAGATTGACGAAGACAAAACCACCCCAGCTGCCGACGCCGACACTGTGCAGGCGGATATCGCCCGGCTTGAAGCCCTGCTCTTCCGTCATGAAGGGTGCGCGCAGCAGCCTGCCGTCGAGATCGTAGGTCCACGCGTGATAGGGACAGAGGATCGTTCCGCCCGGCATTACGCCGCCCCGTACCGGCAAATCATCGCTCGCCACATTGGCGCCTTCGGGCGCACACAGCCGCGCGCCGCGATGGCGGCACACGTTATAGAACGCGCGCAGCAAGCCTTGCGCGTTGCGTACGATGAGGATGCTTTGTCCGAGCACATCGATCACACGATGATCGCCGGCCTCCCGGAGTTGCTCCTCGCGAGCGACACACATCCATTCCTTGAAGAAAATGTGCTCGCGCTCGAGCGCGAAGATCTCATCGCGCCGATACCAGGATGAAGGCAGCGTCGCCTCCAGTTTCATCACCCACTCCCCATCGTCGAACGGCACAACAATTCAGCAAGCATAGTGACGCCGTGCGCTGAAAGCGATCCGGTCGCCGTGAAAACGCCCAAGCCCGATGCTAATGTGCCGTCCGCGCCATGCGTGCAACCCCACTTATCCTGATCGCCTGCCGCTACGTCGAGTGGTACGACCGCCATCTGAAATCGCATTGAGAACCTCATGACGCATGGCATACAGCAATTCTGGACAGCGCCCGGCGCGCCCGCCCTCGCGCGCGTGAGTCGCGCGCAGGGTCTGCACGTCTGGGACACGGACGGACGGCGCTATATCGATGTCACCTCGGGCCCCGTCGCGGTCAACATTGGCCATGGCAATGAGCGTGTGCTGCGCGCCATGCGTGAGCAGGCCGAGAGTGTCTGCTTTGCCTATCCGAGCACGTTCGAAAGCGCGAGCAACGTCGATCTCGGCAGCGAGCTCGCGCGCCACTCGGGTCTCGATCTGCAGGCGGCATTCTTCGTCTCGAGCGGATCGGAGGCGGTCGAGAAATGTCTGCAGTTTGCGCGGCGCTACGCGATCGCAAGCGGCGAGCGCGGCCGCTGGAAAGTCATCAGTCGTAATCCCTCCTATCACGGCAGCACGCGCGCGACGATGGCATTGGCGGCGGATCCCGGCTACGCTGCGTATCTGCCTGCCGGTCAGCCGGCCTTTTACGTGCCGGCACCCTTCAGCTATCGCGTACCCGGCGACCTCAATGCCGATGAATACGCGCGGCAATGTGCCGAAGCGCTGCGCGCGAAGATTCTCGCGGAAGACGCGGACACGGTTCTCGCCTTCATTCTCGAGCCGGTCATGGGATTCTGCGGCGGCGCCGACTTCGCGCCGCCTGCCTACTACCGCCGCATTCGGGAGATCTGCGACGAATTCAAAGTGCTGCTGATATTCGATGAGATCATCAGCGGCGCCGGCCGCACCGGACGTTTTCTCGCCGCGCACTGGTGGCCCGATGCACGTCCGGATCTCGTCACGCTCGCGAAGGGCATTGGCGGTGGCTACTACCCGCTCGCCGCCTTTCTCGCGCCGGAGCGCATGGTGCAGGCCGTGGTGAAGGACGGCGGATTTCATGTGGGGCATACGCACAAGGCGCACCCGCTGGCGTGCGCCGTTGGCCTCGCTGTGCTGCAGGAGACCGAAGAGCGCAGCCTGATTCAGCGCGCCAATGAGACCGGCGACTATCTGCGTGCGCGCTTGCGCGCTTTGCAGGGCTCCGTCGCGATTGTCGGCAATGTGCGTGGCCTGGGTCTCCTCAATGCCGTCGAAATCGTCGCGAATCAAACGACGAAGGCAATGCTGCCGCGTGATCTCGATGTGCTCGGCCGTCTGCAGGCAATCGCGCGCTCGAAGGGACTCCTGATCTACGGCAGACGCACGCATGCCGGAAATTTCGGCGACTGGCTCATGGTCACGCCGCCGCTCATCGCCTCCCACGACGACATCGACGAAATTGTCGACGGTCTCGCGGCAACCTGCAAAATCTATTGCGACGAACTGAGAACGGCCGGCCACCTCACCTAGCGGCGTTGTTCGACAACGGCGCGAGCGGCGCGGATTTCGCCGAGAGTCTTCTCGCGCTCTTCCGTCGAGTTGTAGCCGGTGTGGGCGGCTGCGGCCGCTGCGAGGCGATCGATCCACTTGAGGAAATAGTCGGCGTCCGCTCCGCAATGGGTTGCGGCGTTGACGCCGCGGAAGAACACCGGATTGGTGGTCGCGTACGGATACCCATCCAGGGTGTCGACGTAGGAGTCGCCGCTCCACGCGCGCACCAGCAACCACCCTGTCCCGTGCACGCCGATGCGTCCTTCAAAGTCGGCGCTCGTGCGATCGGCCGTCAGGCGAATCGCGCGCACAACCTGACCGTTCACGATGACTTCCAGATGATCGACGGGCACTGCGGAGCGCAGGAATCCACGGTAGTGAAGCTCACCGCGTTCGCCTGACAGGGCAATCGCGGAGCCGGGTTCTTTCCCTTCCACGGTAAGCCCGAGCAGCGGGCCGTTGGTCGCCATCGTGCGCCCCGCTTTGAGCGCCGCGAGCCATTCATCCTCGCGTGCCGCCGATTCCTTCGGTTTCGCATTCACAGCTGCGTAAACGCGATTGAGGCCGACCGGTCCGCGCAGCGATGCATAGTTGGTCATGGCATCCGTGCCTGCCGCAGCCGCCGGACGGAAGCCGCAGTTGAGCAATTGATACCAGACCGCCGTCGACGCGCGCGGATCGCTGAAGCCGACGACTTCGTAGTAATCGAGCTTGCCAAGTGCCGCCTCCACGGGCAGCGCATCCGTGAGCACGGCGTCCCGCACCGGATCCGGCACGACATCGTAGGGATGCACATGCCCGACGAGCGCACCCTGCTCGTGGGCAAGGTCGGCGAACGCCGCATTCGTCGGATAAAGGCTCGCCATCGCCGTGCCGGCGTATGCCGAGAAATCCGGAATCACGTAGTGATCGCGCAGACCAAGCAGGCCCATGTGTCCCCAATAACTCGTGTGCAATTCCTGTCCATGCGCCAGCAGCACGCGATCCGTGGATACCGGATCCGGAGCGACTGCGAAATAAGCGATATCCGGAATGCGCTGTTCCTTGTTCACGATCAGATTGAAAACGACATCGAGATCCTCGGCCGCAGCCTGGGCGAGGAGTGTTGCCGGCGTCGCGCGATAAGTGCCGGTGTAGTTCATGTGAACGTGTACGTCACCGCTCAACCAGCGCTCGCTCCAGCCCGCAGGCAACTTGAGCGCCTCCAGTTGAACCGTGAGATCGGCGGCGGAGTCCGGCTTGATCTCGACGCTCCGCTTCTCGATTCGATGCGCGAGACCCTGCCACACGGTGATCGACGCCGCGCCCGCCGGCAGCGATATTTCCGCGTTGCCTTGCATGTGGAAGTATTCGGTTTCGAACGCGCTTGCGCGGCGGTCAAAATTGTCGTCGGCATGCACCCACGCGGCGTTCGGCGCATACGCGCGGCCATCAGCCGCAAGCACTGCGACGCGAGCGCTCACCTCATGTCCTGCGCCGTCAACCGTACGCAAGCGCAGCCGCCCCGTCG
>JBGPLJ010000121.1:0-9704 GCA_041486385.1 Steroidobacteraceae bacterium | reverse complement strand
CGTTGATGGAGCGGTACTCGACGCGCTGTGCCTGCGTCTCACCAAGTTCTCCGGTCACGAGCAGCCGCAGGTTGTCCTTTCCTCTGAGCGCCTGCTGCACCTCCGGCGCGACGGTCGGCGCGACGAGCACCTCGACGAATTGGCGCTCGACGATCGCAGCGGCGGTCGCCGCATCGAGCCTGCGATTGAATGCGATGATCCCGCCGAACGCTGACGTTGGATCCGTGCGGTAGGCGTGCTCGTAGGCAATGTGGAGCAACTCAGCCACGGCAACGCCGCAGGGGTTTGCGTGCTTCACGATGACGCAGGCGGGCTCCATGAATCTGCGCACGCACTCGAGCGCAGCGTCGGCGTCGGCAAGATTATTGAACGATAGTTCCTTCCCCTGCAGCTGCTCTGCGCTGCCGATCGACGCTTCATTCAGCGTTGGATCCGCATACAGAGCGCCGCTTTGCTGCGGATTCTCGCCGTAGCGCAGATCAAAGCGCTTCGGCAGCGCCAGCGACAGGATATTCGGCAGGTTTGCGCCGGCGGCGCGCTGGCCATCCGTGTGACGCTCGAGGTAGCTCGCGACACGCGCGTCGTACTCCGCCGTGTGGCGAAAGGCCTTCGCAGCGAGACGCAAGCGCAATTGCGCGGACAGCCTGCCATCGTTGCGGGCGAGCTCATCGAGCACGACGGGGTAATCGGCGGGATCGACGACCACCGCGACGCCGTCATGATTCTTGGCGGCGGCTCGCAGCATGGCCGGCCCACCCACGTCGATCTGCTCGATCGCATCCTCGAAACTGGTGCCAGCGCGGGCAATGGTCGCGGCGAAGGGGTAGAGATTAACGACGAGCAAGTCGATCGGGTCGATGCCGTGCGCGCTCATCACGGCTTCATCGACGCCGCGCCGGCCGAGAAGGCCCCCATGGATCTTCGGGTGCAGCGTTTTGACGCGCCCGTCCATGATCTCGGGGAAGCCCGTGTATTTCGCGACTTCAATAACGCTGACGCCGGATTTCGCGAGCAGTGCGGCTGTGCCGCCGGTCGACAGGAGAGGAATGCCACGTGCTGCAAGCGCACGGGCGAAGTCGGCGACGCCGGACTTTTCTGAAACGCTGACGAGCGCGCGCCGGATCGGTCTTAACATCCTCGGGAGTGTCCGCTCGCTATTCGTCGGTGAAGCCAAATTCCCTGAGCTTCTTGCGCAAGGTGCCGCGATTGATGCCGAGAATGCTCGCGGCACGGCTCTGATTGCCCTCGGCGTAGTCCATGACGGTGCGAAACAGGGGTTCTTCGACTTCGCGCATCACGAGATCGTAGAGCGCGGCCGGACGATGTCCGTTCAGGCTCTCGAAATACTTTTGCAGCGCGCCCTCGGCGTGATCGCGCAACGGGATATCCTTGGAAATCGAGCGTGACGGGGGCTCGCGCCGCCATCTCGGTTTCTTCCTGGCCACCATCCGAGGAACCCCGCGAAAATTTTGTTCTTGTTCTAGGCCGCCCGACTGACCGCCATGCCTTCCACCAGTGCGAGTTGCGCGCTGGCGGTGACGGCAGCTACGAATTCTCTGCGCAAGCCTTCCGTTCCCGGGTGTTGCCGGCAGTACCAACCGAAATGCTTGCGTGCCACACGAACGCCTGTTTCATCGCCGTAAAAATCGTACAGGCTCTCGAGGTGGGCGCGGATAATAACACGGACTTCGGCGAGCGCGACGGGGGCGAAGTGCGCGCGCGCATCGAGGCGCGAATTGACTTCGCTGAAAATCCATGGCTGTCCCTGTGCCGCGCGGCCGATCATCACCGCATCGACGCCCGTGCGTTGCAAAACTTCCGCTGCGACGCATGCGCTCGTGATATCGCCGTTCGCAATTACCGGAATTTTCACACGCGTCTTGATCTCGGCGGCGGTGTCGTGCTCCGCGACGCCTTCGAAATGGCATGCGCGCGTGCGCCCATGAACGGCAAGCGCTTGAATGCCCGCATCTTCCGCGAGGCGCGCGATGCTTACGGCATTGCGCTCGGTCGTATTCCAGCCGGTGCGAATCTTCAGCGTCACCGGAACTTCGACAGCCGCAATGACTGTTGTCAAGATTCGGGCCACCAGCTCGGGCTCGCGCAAGAGCGCGGAGCCGGCAAGCTTGTTGCATACTTTTTTTGCAGGGCACCCCATGTTGATGTCGATAATCTGCGCGCCATTGTCGACATTGCGACGCGCCGCTTCCGCCATCATCACCGGATCGGCGCCGGCGATCTGCACGACGCGGGGTTCCGCGTCGCCTGCATGATCCAGGCGGCGCCGCGACTTGTCGGTGTGCCAGAGCCGCGTGTCGCTCGTCACCATCTCCGAAGCCGCGAGCGCCGCGCCGAAGCGCCGGCAGAGCTGGCGGAACGGGCGGTCCGTCACGCCCGCCATCGGAGCGAGCAGAGCGCGGCCCAGCAACTCATAGGGTCCAATCTTCACATCAGCCTGCCGGCGCCGGATCGTTGGCGCAGTTGATATGGCGTTCATCGTCACGCAGGCAGACGTCGATCTCGAATCCCACGGCGTCCTTGCCGGGATCGACGATCACGACCTCTGCGTCGACGCGACGGCCCGCATCGAGCATGTGATCGGACTCCGGCAGATTCGGCACGTACTCGGCCGGCTCGAAATCGCGTACGCCGACGCGCGCGCCGGCCATGTCCGCCAGGCTCAGCCTCAATAACGGCAAGGGCTGCGCGTGATCGGCCGTGTTCACGACACTCGCCCGCACCCGCAAGGTGCCTTGCGCGCCAGGCGCTGCGGTGGCGCCCCACTGACGCACCTGATATGCCTTGAGATTCCAGTTCGGCGAGAGCTGCAGGCCCAGGCGCGCGTAGATCTTCTGCAACAGGGGCCCGAACGTCGGGCGCCGCACGAGCTCATGCCGATCGTAGTGCACGAACTGCACGAGCAACAGAAACGTGAGCAAACCCGCGCCGACGCGCCAGCCGTAGTGCAGGGCACGTTCGCGCAAGATGGCCGTATCGCCGAATTCCATATGATCTTCGGACGCGCTCTGCACCGCTAGCGGCGCGTAGCGCGTGCGGGCGCCGGACATGCCGCGGTCGTCGTTGGCGGGTTCCCCGGCGTCGACCATGGCGATGACCGCCGCATCGTCATCGTCGATGACGTGCCTGGGCATCGCGGCTTCGGGTTCCGCTTCCTCGGGTTCGGGTTCCGCTACATCCTCGGGATCCCAGGCATACTCCCCCTCAATCTGCGGCGGCTCGTCGACCAGCTCGGTCTCGGGCTCGGCGACGGTCGGGTCGTTCGATGGGTCTTCGACGGTGAGCGAAATCTCGATGTCCTCAACCGGCTCGTCGGGATCAAGCGAAACCGCGGCGGCATCGGTCATCGCCGCCACCGAAGGAAACGTGGGCATCGTGAGCTTCGGGGCCTCGATGAAGACGCGCTCGACGGCGTCAGCCGGCAGATCGAATTCCAGCGACCGGTCCAGGCTGTGATCGGTCCGATCCTGCTCCGGATCGAAGGCCGGCTCGTCGCGCGGGCGCTCTGAGATTTCGGTCGGTGGCGCGGCCGTCTGCCATGACGCGGGGTCACTGGCTGTCGGCTTCGGCCGCTGGGCGGGGCCGTCGAACGCCTCTTCTTCGACCAGAAAGGTCAGCGCGTCGAACACGATGGCGCAGCGTCCGCACTGCACCTGACCGCGAGCGGCACGCAGCAACTCCGCGCTCACGCGGTATTGCGTCTGGCATTGAGGGCACTGGGTGTACACGGTTGGATCTGGTGGATCAGGTCAGTCGGCGCTGGCCGTCGATGCGTGCCCAAATGTCCCGCTGGCAGGGTTCCTTCATATCAAACCATGACTGATAAGCCAGTGTCACGGCGTCTGTCTCGGATGCCATGACGCCCGATAGCACAAGATCGCCGCCAGGGACCACCAGAGCAGCAAGGCGCGGCGCCAGGTCGATGAGCGGGCCTGCCAGAATGTTTGCGATCAGGACATCGCAGGGGGCGCGCAGCTCGTCCGGCGCCGTGATCTCGATCCGCTCGAGTACACCATTGGCCGCCGCATTGGATCGGGTCGCAAGCAGCGCTTGCGGATCGATGTCGACCGCATGGGCGCGCGTCGCGCCAAGCTTGAGTGCGGCCACAGCGAGGACTCCCGAGCCGCAGCCATAGTCGACGACGTGCCGTCCATCGAGTCGGGCGCCGTCGAGCCAGTCAAGGCAGAGCGCAGTCGTCGCGTGGGTGCCGGTGCCGAAGGCAAGGCCCGGATCCATGGAAACGACAACCGCGCCCCGAGTCTCGAGCAATTCATGCGTTGGCGCGACCCACAGCCGCTGGCCGAAGCGCATCGCGTGAAAATCACGGAGCCACTCGCGCTCCCAAACACGATCGGCAATGCATGCGACGGAGACAGCGGCTGGCGCGAGGCCCGTCAGGGCTGCGCACAGCGACCCGACGACCGCCTGCGCGTCGCAGTCGATGGCAAAGAGCGCGGTCACACGCAGGCGGGGCCAGAGCGGGGTGGTGCCGGGGGCTGGCTCCAGAATCGCCTCGTCCGCTGCATCGGTGAGCGTCACCGACGCCGCGCCGAGCTCGAAGCACGCCGCTTCCGCGCTCTCAGCGGCCGCGGCGTGTGACGGAAACGAGACCTGAAGAAAGGGCATCGTCGCGTGACGCGGCGGCGCTATTTGAGCCCCAGCCGGCGCTCGAGGTAGTGGATATCGAGCGCGCCCTGTCGGAATGCGGCGTGATTGAAGATTTCCTGATGCAGGGGAATATTGGTCTTGATGCCCTCGACCACCATCTCCGACAGCGCGTTCTTCATCCGCGCAATGGCGACCTCGCGCGATTCGCCATGGGCGATGACCTTGCCGATCATGGAGTCGTAATAGGGCGGAACGTTGTAGCCGCTGTAGATGTGACTGTCGACGCGGATCCCCGGGCCGCCGGGCGCGTGCCAGAGTTTGATCGGCCCGGGCGATGGGGTGAAGTTTTTCGGATCCTCGGCGTTGATGCGGCATTCGATTGCATGGCCGCGAATCTCGACGTCGCTCTGCTCGTAGGGCAGCGGCTCGCCCGAGGCGATGAGGAGCTGCATCTTGACGATGTCGATGCCGGTGATCATTTCGGTCACGGGGTGCTCGACCTGCACGCGCGTGTTCATTTCAATGAAGTAGAACTCGCCGTCCTGGTAGAGAAACTCGAGCGTGCCGGCGCTGCGGTAGCCTACTTCACGGCAGGCCTGCGCGACTCGCTCACCCATCGCCTTGCGCTGTTTGCCGCTGATGCCCGGTGCCGGCGCTTCTTCGATGACCTTCTGATGGCGGCGCTGCATGGAGCAGTCGCGCTCGCCCAGATGGATGACGTTGCCAAAGCTGTCCGCGAGCACCTGAAATTCGATGTGCCGCGGGCGTTCGAGAAACTTCTCCATGTAGACCATGTCGTTGCCGAACGCGGCCAGGGCTTCGCTCTTGGTGATGTTGATGGCGCTCAGGAGCGTTGCATCGCTGTGCACCGCGCGCATGCCGCGTCCGCCGCCGCCGCCCGAGGCCTTGATGATGATGGGATAGCCGAGGTCGCGCGCGATGCGGAAAGTCTCATCGTTGTCGGGCCCGATCGGGCCGTCCGAACCGGGCACGCAGGGGACTCCCGCTTTCTTCATGACCTTGATGGCGGAAACCTTGTCACCCATCAAGCGAATGGTCTCCGCGCGCGGGCCGACGAACGTGAAGCCGCTGCGCTCGACGCGTTCGGCGAAGTCCGCGTTCTCCGAGAGAAATCCGTAGCCCGGGTGGATGGCGACCGAGTCGGTGACTTCGGCGGCGCTGATGATCGCGGGCATGTTGAGATAGCTGTCGCGCGCCTGGGCCGGTCCAATGCAGACGGTCTCATCGGCGAGCAGCACGTGCTTGAGGTTGTAGTCGGCGGTCGAATGGACGGCGACGGTCTTGATACCGAGCTCGCGGCACGCGCGCAGGATACGCAGCGCAATTTCGCCGCGATTGGCAATCACCAGTTTTTCGAGCATGGGGTGGGCTTACTCGATGACGAACAGCGGCTGACCGAACTCCACCGGATCGCCGTTCTTGACGAGAATGGCCGCGACCTTTCCGGCCTTGTCGGATTCGATCTGATTCATCATCTTCATCGCTTCGATGATGCAGAGCGTCTGGCCCACCTTCACCTCGGTGCCGAGCTCGACGAACTGCTTGGAGCCAGGCGCCGGGGAGGAGTAGTAGGTTCCAACCATCGGCGCCGTGACGACATTCTCGTCCTTGTGGCCCTTCTCCGGAGCTGCTGCGACTGGCGCTCCGTGCATTGGCATCGGGCCCGCAGAGCTCATCATTTGGCTGGGATGAGGCGGCGCGTGGAACATCTGCATCGGTGCGCTCTCGGGCGCGCCCAGCCTGATACGGACGCTCTCTTCGCCTTCCTTGATCTCGAGTTCGGAAATCCCCGATTCCTGCACCAGCTCGATCAGCTTCTTTACCTTGCGGATATCCATCCGGCTCCCCTTCTTTTTCGAATTGTTCACGAGGGCTCTACTGCCCCGACGCGAGACGCGCGGCGGCGGCCTCGAGCGCAAGCTCATAGCCCTGGGCGCCCAGACCAAAAATGCAGCCGACCGCGATGTCGGAGAAATACGAGTGATGGCGAAAGCTCTCGCGCGCAAAGATGTTCGACAAATGCACCTCGATGAACGGGACTTTGACCGCGAGGAAGGCGTCGCGCAGGGCGATGCTCGTATGCGTCAAGGCGCCCGGGTTTAGAAGAATGAAGGCGATGCCGTCGGTTGCGGCACGTTGCACCTTCTGGATCAGCTCATGCTCGGCGTTGCTCTGAAACGCTTCGACCGTATGCCCCAGCTTCCGCGCACGCTCGGTAAGGCGCGCTTCGATCGAAGCGAGAGTGTCGTGCCCATAGACCGCTGGCTCGCGGCTGCCGAGCAGATTGAGATTGGGTCCGTTTAACAATAAGAGTCTGGCCATAGGCCAAGGCTCGTTTCCCGCCGCTTTGGAAGGGCGCAAGTTTAATCACATTTGCAGCGAATCCGGTATTTTTTCTCGGAGTTCGCCACCTGATCGCAGCAACTTACTTGTTGCTTTCCTGCGTCAGCGGGGTCGGCGGGCGCGGATTATGCCGTATTTCCTGCGCGTGCAGGACTTTCCGCCGGTTTGATTGCGAGTAGGCCGGCCGCAACACGAGCCTTGGCTTGGATTAGCTCCACTTTGCCAGCATCCAGGTCGCGGAGTGCATCGAGGATAACCTTGGCCTGCTCTTCGTGGAGCTGGCCAAGACGTAGCACGAGAATCCTCCCGCGATGATCAACGAAGACCGAAAACGGCAAGGCGAGGTCAGCCACCCCAAAGGCGGCGGCCACCTGCACGCCATCGTCTTCGCCGTTCAAAATTGGATATGAGATGGGATGTTTCGCGACAAATGCCTGCACGTCTGCCTTGAAATCGACGGCGATGCCGACAATTTCAACGCCATCAGCCTTGCGTTCCTCGCGCAGCCGCTCAAGGAGCGGCATCTCCTGCAGACACGGACCGCACCAAGTCGCCCAGAAGTTGATCACGAGAGGTCGCCCCGCCCACTCGCGTATGGAATGCGGCCGGCCTTGCAGATCTTTGAGGGTAAAGTCCGGCAGCATGACCGGAATTGCGGGCTTTGGCGCTTCGGCCATAGCCTCCGAGGCGGTCACCGCGGCGTGCGGGGCAGAGTCGCGCTTATGGCCGAACTGGTAGTAGGCGAGCGCGCCCGTACCGAACGCTGTACCCAGGGCTACGATCGTGAGCGCCAGTTGTCCCGCCGATCTCATGCGCCGGCACTGAGCGCTGTAGTCGCAAGCTCTCGGAAGCGGTCCGCCTTCACATAGCCAACGATCCGCTGAGCCTTCAGCTCCGTGCCCGCGCGATCAAAGAAAAGAATCGTCGGCGGCCCGACCAGGCCAAACCGGGTCAACAGCGTCGAATCGTCGGTTACATCAACCCGAATCAGGTCGGCTGGCGCCAGAGTCTTGATGACGTCGTCATCGGCGAACGTGTATTTCTCCAGCTCTTTGCAGGAGGTGCACCAGTCGGCATAGAAATCGACCAGCGCAGGACGGCCCGCGGCCTTGGCGGCGGTCAGTTTCGAGTCGAGTTCTGCAGAGGTCTTCACCATTACAAAGCGATCCTTGCCAGCGGCGCGTTGTGCCCCTCCTGAATTCGTCCCGCTCGCGGCGAGGCCCTGCAGGGGTTGCAGCGGATCGGTCCGGCCCGCAGCGGCGCCGACCGCGAGGATGCCGCCGTAGAGCATCAACATCAGGCCGAGCGCGGCGACCACAACATTCCCGCCATGCTCCCGCGCACGCCCCAGGGTCCAGAGCCAGTAGCCGCTCGCGAAAGCGAGGATCGCCCAAAGCACCATGACGACCGCCGCGGGCAGTGCCCGATCGAGCAGGTAGACAGCGACGCCCAGGAACAGCACGCCGAAGAATGCTTTGACGTTGACCATCCAGGGGCCGGACTTCGGCAGCAGCCGGCCAGCTGAGGCGCCGACGACGAGGAGCGGCACGCCCATGCCGATACCCATCGAGAAGAGGGCCAGGGCACCGCGCATGACGTCGCCTGTCTGAGCGATGTAAGTCAGCGCGCCTACGAGTGGCGGAGCAACGCAGGTCGTGACGATGAGCGATGATAATATGCCCATCACGAATGTGCCGAGCAGCGTTCCTGCCTTCTGCTGATTGCTGGCGCTCGCGACCCGCGTTTGGATGAACGACGGCATTTGCAGCTCAAAGAGCCCGAACATCGGCAGCGACAGGAATACGAAGAGCGCCGCAAAAGTCACGATGACCCAGGTCTGCTGAAACGCGGCCTGTGCCTGCTTGCCGGCGAGCGCGAATACCGCGCCCGCCGCGGCATAGGTGAGCGCCATGCCGAGCACATACACGACCGAGAGTGAGAATGCGCGTGCGGTGGTGGTGTCCTTGCCTTGCGACACGATGATGCCCGACAGAATCGGAATCATCGGGAGCACGCACGGAGTGAGTGACAGCACGAGACCGCCAAGGAAGAACCAGAAGAGCGCCGTGACGAGGGGCCCGCTGATCGCGGCCGCGAGTCTGTCCTGCTCGGCCACCGGGCCCGCGGGCGCCGCGCTGGCGTCGGGAATGTCGACCGTGACCGTCTTTGTCTCGAGCGGGTAACAGACGCGGCCTTCTGCGCAGCCCTGATAGGAAACACTGAGATCGACTTTGCCGCCTTGCGCGCGACCGCGGGAGAACGGCACTTCAACGTCGAGCACGCCGCGATAGACCTCCTGCCGTCCCAGGGACTCGTCAGTCAGCGTGTCACCGGCCGGAAGAACGGGCGTCCCGACCGCGATCAGCGAGCTCTGGGTCGCGACTGAAATCTTGCTGCGATAGAGGTAGTAACCCTCGGCAATCACCCACGTGAGCTTGATGCGCTCGGGCGCAGTGACGTCGGCGCTCAGCTGAAATGCCTGGTCGACCGGCAGGAGGTCGCCGGTCATTCCATGTATCGCGCCGCTCGGCTTGAGCGGCTTGCCTAACGTCAGCGCGCTGGCTTGCGACTGCGCCGCAGCCGGTGCCAGAGCAATCCGGGTTGACCAGACCTGCGGCGGATAACAAATGCCGCGCTTCTCGTTGCAGCCTTGCAGCTTCAAAATCAGATTGAACGCGGACGGTCGCGCGCCCGAGACGGAAAACGGCACAGGG
>JBGPLJ010000120.1:0-9755 GCA_041486385.1 Steroidobacteraceae bacterium | reverse complement strand
GACGTGTATCTCGATCCACCAACGCTGAAGGCCGTCAATCACGCACGAGCCGTTCACGGAAAATATACCCGTGAGCTCGGCGAATTCATTCACGCTCAGGTCGACGACTCGCAGAAGCAGCTGGCCCCTGCGGCGCGCCGCCGCATCGAAAGTTTCATCGGCACGACGCTCAGAACGCGCAAACGCTACCAGCAGGAGCCGCTCGAATATTTGTATCCCGGGTTGCCGGCCATTGAGTTCTATGACCGCGATGAATTCCCCTGGCTGGAGGCATTCGAGGGCGCGACCGGGGCGATTCAAAATGAACTCGCCACCATCTTGCGCGAGGACCAGGCGCAGTTCGCACCCTACATTCACTATGACGATCACCTGCCGCTCGACCAGTGGCGCGAGCTCAATCACTCGCCGCGCTGGAGTGCCTTTCACTTCTATGACCAGGGCAAGCCTGTGGAGGAGCGATGGCGCCGCGCCCCCGCGACGGTTGCGGCACTCTCCAAGCTGCCGCAAGCGCGTGTGCCTCTGCGCTCCCCGTCTGCCCTTTTTTCAGTGCTGCAGCCGCGCACGCGCATTCCGCCTCATACCGGCATCGCGAATTTCCGCCTGCTTCTGCACCTGCCGCTGGTCCTGCCGGAGGGCTGCGGCTTTCGCGTTGGCGGAGAAACGCGGCAGTGGCGCCTGGGCAAGGCCTGGGTGTTCGACGACACGATCGAGCACGAAGCCTGGAACGACAGCGATCAAGTACGTGTCATCTTTATCTGCGACATCTGGAGTCCGCGTCTTTCAGAGGAAGAGAGAATCGTGATTGGCGAGGTCATCGCGGCAACGGACGCATTCAATGGCACGCAACCCTCCTCCAGCGTCTAGCGGTTACCGAGAGCTATGATTGGCATTCCAAACGCAATGCACAGGCGGCTACACCCGTGTTCCTGAAAATCAGAAACCTGCTGACGGCTCCCGAGATTTCGCGCCTCGTGGTGCTCAGTCGTGAGCTGCGATTCGTGGAGGGTCGTGTATCAAACCCTGCGAATCTGACGAAGGACAACCTGCAGGCGGATCACACGGATCCCAGGTATGCAGAGTCCGTGCAGATCGTCAACGCAGCGTTCGCCCGCTCGCGTGAGTTTGTCGACTTCGCGATGCCGAAGCTTGTGGCACCGCCGCTCTTGTGCAGGTACGAGCCGGCCATGAAGTACGGCGCGCATGCCGATGCGGCGCTCATTCAGGTCGCGAGCGGCCGGCTTCGCTCGGATCTGTCATGCACGGTGTTCGTGAACGATCCGGGTAGCTATGAAGGCGGCGAGCTGGCAGTGGCGATGGGAAATCAGATGATTCCTTTCAAAGGCGCCGCGGGTGAGGCAATCGTCTACCCGTCGACGGCACTGCACGAAGTGATCCCAGTACGATCGGGCCAACGACTCGTGTCGATCACCTTCATCGAGAGTTACATCGCCGACCAGCATCAGCGTACGCAGGTTTACGAACTGAACGAAATCGCCGCGCTCGAAGGCGCATCGATGAAGTGGGAAAGCCGCGTCCGCCTGGATGTCGTGCGGCAGAACCTGATGCGTATGTGGTCGACGACCTAGGCCCCGACGCTATTCAGTACCGCTGCTACGGGACCTTCCGTCTTCGCCAAGCGCTCGAGCCAGGACATTCCTTTGCGAATTTCTGCGCTATTGTGCTGACGCGAGTCGGCCAGAATCTCGGCGCGATCGCGCGGCGTGTAGGCGTGTTCCGGCGCCTTTGAATAGCGAGTGAGAACCGCACTGCGTTCTACCAGCGACAGGTAGCGAGCGTCGACCGGCAGGCCGAAATGACTGAGTACGCTGCCCAAGGTCCCCGCAATGTTCGAGAGAAATTGCTCGAAGTCGAGCGCAAGCACGCGACCTGGAAATGCCTGGGTCGCATCATGCTGGCTCGAGGACTCGGCGAGCCACCCAAGCGCGGCCAGTTCGCCGATCGACATCTCGTGCAGGGGTGGCAACGGCAGCGCCAGACGTGACTGCAGCCGTCGCATGCGCTCCGGGCCGTGACCGCGCAGGTCGGCCGGCGAGTTCTGTCCTGCCAACAGAGTTGCCAGATAGGGCTCCGCCCGCAGGTTGAGATAGATCGCACGGACGCCGGCGTGCCTTTGCAGGATCGGGGCAGCAAGTCGTCCGGCACTGCTGGTCGCTTTCACGACGGTCATACGCGACTTGGGATAGCCCCGGCCCCAGAGCCGCATGAACATATAAAGAGTGCGGTCGAACTGCTGGTCGCTGACAAAGGACTCGCTGCGGTGCAGTACGTCGTGCGCGTCCGCTAGCGTTCGGAGCGGCAGGGGTTCGCGCAGGGACAGCACCTCACCCGTCTCGTCCAAGAGACGACTCAGGAGCGTCGAACCGACATGTCCCGTGTGAAAGATGAAATGTACCGGCCGCCCATTGCGGCACTCGCGTGCGGCTTCGCTCAGGCGAGCAGCGGTCAGCCATGCGCCCTTGGTATCAGGCCCGAGGATGCGATCGTCCAGAAAGCTCGCCGCTCGATAGGCCTGCGCATCGAGTAGCACGAGCAGGATCACCTCACGGACAAGGTCGATCTTCTGTGGATAGACGTCAGGCGAGCCCGGCACTCGGGCCAGGAGATCATCGGCAATCGAATTGGGCCGCTCGACGGTCATGTCAGTCCGCCAGTGGAAGGCCGGCGCAGAGATTACGAATATAGCGCCACCGGCTCAAAAAAAAGCGGCGGTCCCGAAAGGACCGCCGCCTGTCTTACGACATTTCAGCAAGGTCTTAGAACTTGACTTGCACTCCACCGAAGACGTAACGGCCAACCGAATCGTACGTCTGAGTGTACGTGTTGCCGTTACCCGTGGTGCCAAGGCCCGAATTGATGGGCGGATCCCTGTCGAGCAGGTTGTTGACGCCGAGGCGGACCTCAATCTTGTCCGTCGCCGACCAACTGCCTGAGAGATCGAAGTAGTTCTGAGCGCTGAAGTGCTTGTCGATCGCGGCCGGAGCGGCATTCTTCATGTCAACCGCACCGATGTAGCGCCACGTCAGAGCCAGATCGAGTCCTGTTACGGGCGTCTTCCAGCCGATTCGCGCATGGTGCCGCCACGATGGCGTCGGCGCGAAGCAGTTGTCAGCGAACAACCCCTTACAGTCATACGTCTGGAGAATGCCGGGCAGCGGGTCCGTGATGAACTCCTGCACCTTGGTACCCTTCACGTTGAAGCTGAGCTTGCCCGCGCGCCCCATATCGAGCGACGAGTAGTTGAACTCCACGTCGACACCCTTCGTCGATTCGCCACCGATATTGACGTTGGTATCGAAAACGCTGCCGTTGATCCAGAGCGTTCCAGCGGCGTCGCGCCGAATCTGGCCGCAAGCAACCCCGTTCGATGCCCCGTAGCATGCGTCCAGAATGTTCTGGGCGCCGACGGTCGAGATCAACTCCTTGATCACGATGTCGTAGTAGTCGATCGTCAGGCTAAGCCCTGGCGCGAACCGCGGCGTCAGAATGACGCCGAACGACTTCGTGCTCGACTTTTCCGGGGTCAGGGCCGGGTTACCGCCTTGCACGAAGTTGTACTGACCGGCCGGGCTGTCCAGAGCCGCAGACCCGAACTGTGCGGCAGAAACTCCGGTCGCAGCGCACTGAGCCGCAGTCGGCTTGTAGGCCGGGTTTGGCAATGCCTGATAGGTCGCACCGCAAGGATCGCCCTTGTTCAGTGCGATGTCGAACAGGTTGAAACCCTGCGCCGTGAAGAGCTCGATGACGTTTGCCGCTCGAACAGCACGCTGGTAGCTTGCGCGGAAACGGATGTCCTCGGTCGGCGCCCAGTCGGCGCCAATCTTGTAGGTGTCCGTCGTGACGCTCGAGCCATAGTCGGAGTAGCGGTAGGCAACGTCGACGGCCATGTCGTGCATGCCAGGCTTGTCCGAAGCGATCGGCACGCGGCCTTCCATGAACAGATCGGTCACGGTCGTCGAGCCTGCGAGGCCGATCGTTGGGCCGCCGGTGCCCGACAAGGCAAAGTTCGTGAGGAGGTCGTCCGTCACGTTGGCAAGCTTGTCACGCCGATATTCGGCGCCGAACACGGTCTTGATCGGCTCGGAGGCCCAAGGCAACTGGCCACCGATGCTGCCGAGGTCGCCAGTGGTCGACGCGGTCAGTACTTCCTGATCGATAACGCCGGTCTGCAAGCCAGGGGCTGACATGTAGTTCAGCGCCGCCTGGGTTACGCCGCCGATCTGAAAGACGTTCCAAGGCACGCAAGACGGATCCGAATTATCGACCACCGATCGGCAAGTCGGCACTCCGCCAACGTTGATGACATCCAGCGCGCGAGCCATGCGCGTGGTGACGAAGTAGCCGTTGGTGGTTTGAGCAGCCGTCACGCGCGAAAATTGCGAACTGACGTCGTAGGACCAGCCGCTTGAGATCGCGCCTTTGACGCCAAAAACTCCGCGGAACGACGAATTGTGGAAGTCCTGTTGACGGTTACCGCCTTCAACGTTGCGGCGGCCGATGTACATGATCTTCTGGGCTCCGGCAGTCACGTCGGCAGCACTGCAACCAATGGCGGTCACCTGCTGCGCCGACATCAGCGGATTGTCGCAGTTGATCGTCGACGTGGCGAAGAAGTTGCCGGCCGGTGCGATCTGCGCAATGGAGCGATAATCCGTGAACATCAGCTCGGTGTAGACGTCCGCGTGATCGTTCAGCTCGTAGTGGCCGAGCGCTCCGAAGCTATAGACCTTGGAGGGGCGCTGATAATAGTTGGCCGGTCCGAAATTGTACTGATCCGTCGCGTTCGAGAAATTGCGGAACGTATTGCCGGTCGCCGAATCGACTGTGAAATTATAGGTCGAGAAATCCGTAAAGCGGCCAGGATACGAGGTGCCTGAGCCGCCGCAGGTGAACGAGCCGATCGATGTACCCAGCGAACACGCTGAGTAATCGCGGTTGGCCTGCAAAATTGCTTCATCCTTGCGGATGGTGGCATAGGCAGTGATGTTGCCGCGCCCATCTTCCGTGCCGACGCCGACCATGATGGAGCCGATTCGGCCGTAGCCGTCGGTCACATTGCTGTCGGGCAACGCGAACGCCGTTGGGTTGGTCGCAGCGCGAGCCGCGATGACATCGCGCAGTTTGACGGCGCCGGGGCCGCTGAAACTATTGTTGTGCTGATAGAAGTTGTACTGGCCGTCGACCTGCACGCCAGTGAAATTCCTCTTCATGATGAAGTTCACGACACCGGACAGGGCGTCCGATCCGTAAACCGCCGAAGCGCCGCCTGTCAGGACGTCGACGCGCTCGACCATCATCGTCGGAATCTGGTTCAAGTCAGCGGCAGAATTCGTCACATCGCCATAGGGCATGCGCCGGCCGTCCACCAAAACGAGCGTGCGTTGCGAACCTAAGCCGCGCAGGTCGACATTCGCTGCGCCCGAGGCGCCATTTGAGATAAACGCATTCTGAGCGGCAAACGCCTGCGGCAACTGAGCAACGAGATCCTCGACGCGGGTTACGCCCTGCGAGCTAATGTCCGCTGCCGTGACCTGTGTTACCGGACTGGTCGTGGTCAGGTTTGGCTGCGCAATGCGCGAACCCGTGACCACCACCGTCTCCACTGTGGCGCCTTCCGTATCCTGGGCAAACGCCGGCATCGCAGTGCCCGCAGCTGCCACCGCACCCACGATGAGTGCGTGATGCACCGCGCGTGCGACTTGGTAGTTTCGACTCATTTTTAAACCCTCCTGCAAACGACGATCGGCCGTTCTGGAATTTATTTATAGGAATCTAAGTGACCCGCTGATGCGCCGGCCGAACCGTGGCCGCGGCGAAACACCAGAGACTCTCTTGTTGCGATCATACCTTGGGCGTTACAAGCGATACAAGTCACTGTTGCATTCAAGCCACAGAAATATAACCGCTCAACATTAAAAAATGTCCGGTGTCCGGCGTCGCCTTGACACGGAAACCTAGCGGCTCAGCACTGGAACCCACCACTTGGGCCCTACTGGCGGAATCAGCTGTCTTAAATCCCGTCGCGACTGGACACTTATGTAGCTATTGCGCAACGACTGCTGGAACCACTCCTAGGCGGAGGCCCCAGCTTGCGCGAGGCGCATTTCAGGTGTCGACGGCGAGCCGGCCGCCAGAGTTGAGCGCGAAATCGGCATCGGACCGCGCCAAAATTGGTGTCTGGGAATCTCGATCCTTATGCTGCCGGCATGACAGACAGCGACTTTGACTCGCACCTCGAGCGCGGCCTAGCCGCGCATCGTTGCGCCCGCTTTGCTGAGGCCGAGGCCGCCTATCGTGCCGCACTTGCCATCACGCCAGACGACGCTGAGGCCATGAGCCTGCTGGGTCTGGCGCTGGCCCACGACAATCAACCCGATCAGGCCTTACCCATGCTCTCCCGAGCGGTCGAATTGGAGCCGACCCAAGCGGGCTTTCGACTTAATCTGGCCGAGGGACTTCAGAAAGCACAGCGCTACGAGCAAGCGCTGGTCGAGCTGCAGGGGGTCATCGCTCGCGATCCTGCAAACGCCCGCGCCTGGGAAAAGTCGGGCGACATTGCAGCGCTGAGAAATGACGAGGATGGAGCCACCGCGGGATGGGAGCGCGCACGCTCCCTCGACACCAGCAAGGTGTCGCCTGCTTTGAAGTTGGCGCGGCTCGCGATCGCCCGCCAAAGCCTGACGCAAGCGCTGAACATCCTCGACAGCGCAGCCTCTCGCACTCCAGCCGATTCCGACTTGCTCGAGCTGCGCTGTGAGGCACTGGCCATGCGCCGTGATTGGTTGGAATTGAAGGCGACCTCGGCGTATTGGACCCGTGCCTACCCCGACAACCCTGCGAGCTGGCGGGCCGCCGCGCGCGCGGCATTCGAACGCGGCTTGTACGCGCAAGCGATGGACGCGTTCCGTCATGTCATGCAACTTGAGCAACCAGGCGCTGCCAACCTGACTTCGTTTGCGAGTTTGTGCCTGCACGCCCTCAACATCGACGCTGCGCGCCAGTCGCTCGAGGCAGCGGAAGCGCTGGCGCCCGACAGCGCGGAGATGCTGTCGATCAAAGCGCTGCTACTGATGTATCTGGGCCGATTTGAGGAGGCCGAGAGCTGTTGCCGTCGTTGCCTCGCCCAAACTCCCGAAGATATCTCCGCCCACGTGACACTGAGCCGCTTGCAGCGCGGCCAGTTGTCGGCGGAGCACCAGCGAACGCTGCAAGGAATCGTCGAGCGCCAGGATCGGCCCTATGAACAGCGCATTCCGGCAGCGTTCACGATTGCGCACGCGCACGACGCGCGCGGTGAGGTCGACTCGGCATTTGAAACGTACACGCGTGCACACACGTTGAGTCTCGAGCGCGATCGGCTGGAAGGACGAAGCTACGACCACGATCAGATGAAGCAGCATGGTCGCCGGCTCGTTGAACTCGCGGACGCGCCGACATTACTGACCGCGGGCGACGTCGACTCGCCGCGCCCGATCTTCATCGTCGGCATGCCGCGCTCGGGTACGACTCTCATCGAGAGTGTCTTGTCCGCCCATTCGCGCGTGGTCGCCTGCGGCGAACGTCCGACGATGCAGCAAATCCTAAGCCTGTACCTGGAGCTCGATGGCACAGGAGCAACGCCCGACAGCGGCGTTCTGCGCGACTGGTCGGCAGCGTATCTATCGAAGGACTTGCCGGCGCTCGGCGCCGCCGATCACATCACGGACAAGCATCCGCTGAATTTTGAGGCCGTCCCGCTGATCGCGCGACTGTTCCCACAAGCGACCATCGTGCACGTGCGCCGCGATCCGTTGGAAACCTGTCTGTCGATCTATCGGCAGGAATTCAACAGACACTGGGCATTTGCCCATCGGCTCGAGGACATCGGTCACTTCTACGGCCACTATGCGCGTCTCGTCGCACACTGGGAGCGCAAGTTCCCGGACCGCTTCGTGACGATTCAGTACGAATCGTTTGCAGCGGACTTTGAGAATGCGGCGCCATCTCTCTTGAAGCTGTGCGGTCTCGCATGGGAACCGGCCTGTCTCGATTTCCAGAAGGCACCACGCGCAATTGCCACGTTCAGCGCCGTGCAGGCGCGCGGGCCGGTGAAAGTCGCAAACGGTCGCGCACTGCGCTACGCCAAGCACCTGGCACCGCTCCGAGAGGAGCTCGAGCGCGCCAACGTTGATCTTCAGACGGGCGCCTTGCGCTGAGAAATTCTTTGGGTCAGCCGTCGAGTTGCCGCCCGCGTGTTTCCGGAATCAGACGCACGAAGAAGAGCGCCGCCAGCGGCACAAATCCCATGTAAAAAAGGACCTGCATAGCGGTAGCCGTTCCATTGAGGCCCTGTGTCGCCACCCAGCCGACGAGGAACGGACCCGGTGCCGCGAACACTCGTCCAAAGTTGTAGGTAAATCCCGCGCCGGTTGCGCGCAAGCGCCGCGGGAAGAGCTCCGGCAGATAGAACGCGAACAGTCCAAATACACCATAGGCCGCGACGCCGACGAAGAAGCTTGTGCGCAGTACTGTGAGCGGTTCGAGCGGCAATCCAAACATCGCCAGCATGGCCAGGCCGGACGCCGCGAAGTATGCGGTGAACGCTCCGCGCCGCCCCAGACGTCGCGCGACAACGGCGGTCAGTACCGAGCCGATCAATCCGCCGAGATTAAAGGCCAGCGTCGCCTGCAGTTTCCATTTCTCCGCAAGCACAAGCGCCGGCGTGCCCGTGAGCCCCAAGCGGGCCGCGTGTTCGAGCGCCAGCCCGCTCGCAATCGTCGGCAGAAATGCATTGAAACTCCACCATGTGAGCAGCGCGACCACCGACATGCCGAGGGCGCTGAACGTCGCATGGCGAAACTCGGGTCCGAACAGTTCGCTGAGGCGGCTAACCGCAGCGCTCTGGCGCGCCCGTTGCCAAGACCCGGGCTCAAGCGCCGTAAGACGCAGCATCAGCACGACGCATGCGGGCAGCAGGCCGGAAAGGAAGATGTAGCGCCACGAATGTGCCGGATCCTGCGCGAGCCATACGCCCGCTATCTGATAGTTCACGAACATCGCGAGAAAGAGCCCGCACGGCGACGCGGACTGCATCCAGGCCGCGGCTGTGAGGCGCTTTGATTCGGGAACGGTCTCGGCAACCAGCGTCGCTCCCGCTGCCCATTCGCCTCCAATGCCCAGGCTCGCGACTGCACGGCATATGATCAGAAACTCGAGATTGGGTGCGAGCGCGCACGCCGCGGTGGCGACTCCATAGACCAAGGTCGTGAACAGCAATGCGCGTGCGCGGCCGATGCGATCCGCAAGTCGGCCAAACAACACGCCCCCGATCGCCCAGCCAACCAGCAACAACGATGTCAGTGCGCCGTTCCATTTGAGGACCGCCGCCTTGGCGGCGGGACTGCCGATATCGAGTCCGAGCAGCGTCGAGATGCAGTTCGGCGCGACATAGTTGAAGAGCAGCGCGTCAAAGACATCGAAGCCCCAGCCAAGCCAGGCTGCGATCAGTACCAGCCAATGACGGCGCTCAAGGCCGAAGAGCGACGAGCCGCTCGCAGCGTTCACGCGGATGCCGCGCGCTGCTCGCTCGCTCGCAGACGCGCGTCAACGACCGTCGCCGTGACGACATCGGAACCGACATTCACCATCGTGCGCGTCATGTCGAGTATGCGATCTACGCCGAGCACGATGCCGATGCCCTCGGGAGGAATGCCAAAGGTAATCAGGAGTCCGGCGATCAACGGCAACGATCCGCCGGG
>JBGPLJ010000119.1:0-9801 GCA_041486385.1 Steroidobacteraceae bacterium | reverse complement strand
TCGCGCAAGTTCGGGTGCGATCCGGAGGCAGTACCGGCGCTCCTGAAGCTGGCACGCGATCTGGGCATCCGTGTCCGCGGGCTCTCGTTCCATGTGGGCTCCCAGGCCGCGGATCCGGCGAAGCACGTCGAAGCAACGCGTGTTTGCCGGGACCTGCTCGCCGCGGCGACCGCCGCCGGGCTCGGCTCCTTCGATATGCTCGATATCGGGGGCGGCTTCCCGGTCGATTACGGGAAGCCGGTCATGCCGATCGAGGAATTCTGCGCCCCGATACGCGCGGAGCTCGCGACGCTGCCGAAAGGCATGCGCGTCATTGCTGAGCCCGGACGCTACATCGCGGCGCCCGCGGCGATCGGTATCTCGACCGTCATGGGCCGCGCGCATCGCGAGGGCCGCTGGTGGTATTACCTCGACGACGGTCTCTACGGTTCGTACAGCGGGCAGCTCTACGATCACGCGCATTATCCGGTCGACAGTCTGCGTGGCGGCAAGCGCAAGCCGTCGGTGCTGGCCGGGCCCACGTGCGACAGCATCGACGTCGTTAATGACCACATCGATCTGCCGGAGCTGCGAGCGGGGGATCTCATCGTCGGCCGCATGATGGGCGCGTATACCTGGGCGAGCGCGACCGACTTCAATTTTTTTCCCAAGGCCCGCCTGGTCGCAGTGAATCTCACGCCGGGCGATCACGGCTCGGTCGTCGATCTCAATCGCTGAAGCGGCGTCCTGCGCATGCCCGTCGTGCTGCAAACCGCGTTCCTGCTCATGCTGTCGAATGTCTTCATGACGTTCGCCTGGTACGCGCACCTCAGAAATCTCAATCAGCGCGCCTGGTATGTCGCGGCGCTCGCGAGCTGGGGCATCGCGCTCTTCGAATACATGCTCATGGTGCCCGCCAATCGCATCGGCTATACGGCGCTCTCCTTGCCGCAGCTGAAGATTCTGCAGGAAGTCATCACGCTCCTGGTGTTCGTGCCGTTCGCTTACTTCTATATGAAAGCGCCTTTCAAGCTCGACTACGTCTGGGCGGCGCTCTGCATTGTCGGCGCCGTGTATTTCGTATTCCGCCAGCATTGATTCATGTCGAGCACCATTCACCGTCAGGTCGAGCGGCTGCGTGCCGGCAACGATCCGGCGCTGGTGGCGCGCATGCCATCGGGGTGGGCGGTGATGGGAGAAGCGCAGTTTCTGAAGGGTTACTGCATGCTGTTGCCGGATCCGGTGGTACCGAACCTGAACGCGCTCGCGCACGAAGCGCGACTCGCCTTCCTCACGGACATGGCCGCACTCGGCGATGCCGTGCTCGCGGCGACCGGCGCCGTTCGCATCAACTACGCTATCTTCGGGAATGTCGATCCGGCGCTGCACGTGCACGTCATTCCGCGCTACGCCGAGGAACCACCCGAGACGCGCAGCTCCCATCCCTGGATGTTCGACTGGAACAAGGCGCCGCGCTTCGACCCGCAGGCACAAGCGCCGCTGGTCGCAGCCATTCGCGCACGTCTCGCGAAGGCTTGACGCCGCCATGGCACAAGGATGGCTGCATCACATCGATCTGACGGTCAGCGATTTGCCGCGTTCGACGGTGTTCTACGATCGCGTCCTGCCTCTCATGGGTTTTCGGCGCATTGAGGATTGCGCGGAAGGGCCGCTCTGGGCCGGGGCGGGAATGGAGTTGGGGCTGCAGGCGGCGAAGGCCGCGGCGCGGCATGATCGCTACGCGCCGGGCCTGCATCACCTGGCATTTGGCGCGCCTTCGCGTGCGGACGTCGACCGCGTGCACACCGAACTCGTGAAGCTGGGCATTCCGATTCTCGATCCGCCCGCGCTCTATGAGCGCTACACGCCCGGCTACTACGCTGTCTTCTTTTCCGACCCGGATACGATCAAACTGGAATACGTGTTCACACCCGTGTGGCCCGCATGAAGCTGCTTTGGAGTGTCGCGCTCCTCGGATTTGCGCTCGGCGCGCTTGCGCGCGATGAGCCTTCGTACTTTCGCTACAAGGATGCGAACGGGGAGTGGGTGTACACGGACAAGCGGCCGGTCGGTGAGCGCGATGTCGAGCAGATGCTGCGCGACCCCGAGCAGGCATCGCCGCCGGTGCGGCTGCTGCGCCAGCCGTCGGACGCGGGCACGGATCTCGTCATCGACAACCAGTGTTTCTGTCCCGTGGAGGCAGCGGTCGTGATCGAGAAAGCGGTCGGCATCGTCGCGGAGAGTGACGGACACGCGCGCAAACTCATCGACGCCCGTTCGAGCGAAACGCTCATGCGGCTGCGCGTGGAAGGCCACCCGGCGGATTCGTCGTTCGGCTATCGGTATGCCGTGGTGTTCGGCAACCCGCACGCCGAGCACCAGCCGCCGCGCCCGTACCGCGCGCCGTTTGCGTTGGCGCAGCGTTTTCCCATCACGCAGGCGTATCCGTCGCACCGCACGCATGGCGATGCGGCGAGCATGTATGCCGTCGACATCGCGATGCCGGTCGGCTCGCAGGTGTTCGCGGCGCGTGAAGGAACCGTCATCGAAGTGACGGGAAAATACTATGAGGGCAACGCCGACCCGGGCAATGCCGCGCGCGCGAACCTCATCCGCATCCTGCATCCCGACGGCACAATGGCAATATACGCGCACCTGCAGTGGGACACCGTGCGCGTGCGGCCGGGCCAGATCGTGAAGCGTGGCGAATACATCGCCAATTCCGGCAACACCGGCTTCACCACGGGCCCGCATCTGCACTTCGCCGTGCAGAAGAATAATGGCCTCGCGCTGACTTCGGTGCCCATTGAATTCGCGGACGGCCAGGGCCGCGGAGTGACGCCCGTCGAAGGCGCTACGCTAACCGCTTACTAAGGAGCTGCCATGTGGAAATGGATCGCAATTCTCGTAGGCATCGCCTGCGCGCTGTTTCTCGCGATCGGGCTCGCCAAACCTGACATTCACATCGTCAATAGCGTGCACGTGGATCGCAGTCCGGACGTGGTCTGGAAGGTATTCACGGATATGCCACGCTCGAAGGAGTGGCTCACCGGCCTGAACAGCATGGAAAGGATCTCCGGCGAACACCTCACCGTCGGCACGCGCAGCAAGCTGGTGTTCTTCGACGGCGGTCGCCGCGAAGAGATGGAGGAGACGACAACGGCCGTCGAGCCCGGCAAGCTCTACGCCTTCGACTCCACCATGGACATGATGTCGGGGAGCACGACTGTGCGGCTCGCTCCGAACGGGACGGGTACGGACCTCACGTTTGACAGCACCTACGCCGGCAAGAATGTCCTGTGGCGCTCAGCACTGGCGCTCATGCAGTCGACGGTCGAGAAGCGCGAAGCCGAGGACATGGGCAAGCTCAAAGCGCTCGTCGAGGCCGAACCGAAGTAGAGTGGGGTCTGACCCCATGGGGTCAGACCCCAATGACCAAGTGACTGTTTCGTCCGACTATCTGGCATTTATTCTCGATCAGCTCACGACGCTGGGCGGCGTGACTTCGCGCCGGATGTTCGGCGGCGTCGGGCTCTATCGCGACGAGTTCTTCTTCGCGCTCCTCGATGACGACGTGCTCTATTTCAAGGCCGACGAGAGCAATCGCAGCGACTACGAGCGCGAAGGCATGAAGCGCTTCACGCCGTTTCCCGATCAGCCGCAATATGAGATGGGCTACTACGAAGTTCCAGCGAGCGCACTCGACGACAGGGAAGAGCTTGCGGCCTGGGCGCGCAAGTCACTTACCGTTGCGATGACAGCCAAGGCGCGCAAGCCCACGCGCAAGAAGCATAAGGTCACGGCAGCAAGCCCAGCTCGTCCTCGCCGCGGCCGCCGAAAGTAAGCGGGTCTACATCCAGCGTGCCGTGACTGACAGGCCAGACCTCGCCCCGCACGAGAATATTGTGGTCCTGGTCCTGGACCACCGTGATCTTACTTGGCCGGCCTGTAAACCGACCTTGTGCGAGCTCGATCGGCTGCTTTGGGCTGGCAAGTCCACGGCTTAAGAGATAGGCAGCAGCGGGACCGGCGGCACTACCTGTCGCTACATCTTCTACTCGTCCCAGGTTATCCCAGGTTCTCATCTCGCGACCGTCAATCGCGAGAACCAGGACAAACTTTGCCCCAAACATTTCGAGTTGGGCTTCGAGATCGGTCCCGTTGATCTTCGCTCGCGCCAATGCCGCCGGTGAGACGGGGACAATCAGGTAGGGCAAGCCAGTCGAGATGACTTGCGCTTCCATTCCGCCGACGACATCCGTTTTGCGCAGCCCAAGCCTGGTCAGGATTGGAGTCAATGCTGTGTCAGGAATACCGGCACCCAGGATTGGCTTGCCTTGATTCATCTCGCACAGATAGTGCGTGCCCAGCTTGATTGTAGTGACTGCGATATTTGCGTGAGGAAGCGCGAGCACCCAGGAGCAAGACTCCGCCAAAGGCGCCTGCGTGCGATGAAGTACCGCAGCCGCACCAAGAACCGGGTGCCCGGCGAACGGCAGCTCCTCTTCCACCGTGAAGATGCGTGCCACGGCCCCGACAGGCGAGATTGCCGAGAGGAATATCGACTCGAACTGCCGCATCTCCTGCGTCAGGGATTGCATGGCCGACGAGGGCCAATGCTCCGCATTCAAGAACACGGTCAGTCCATTTCCAGTCAGCGGACCTGTCGCGAAAACATCAACATGGAACAGCGTGAGAGGAGACGTCATTGACACGAAATCCCGGATGACTCTGGAACGGAAGTGAACTGGCTGAGATGAAATTCGATTACTTCATACGGCCAATGCTCAAGACCAAAACGATGTGACAAGACCTGGCAGGTACTCGTGTATTCAGGCGCAGGAGCGCCGGGGCGGAGGAGGGTCGCCTTGTATTGAAGAAACGTACTCAGCGGATTCTGTATGCGAATGAAGGTGTCTTTCCCTTCGCTCCAAGCTTTCACAATGACTGTGTTGTCGGAGTTCGCGGCAGGTACCAGCCTGGTGAGCACCACTGAACCACCCTGTACTGCAATCTCGAAGCAAACGATCTCGCCGGGTCTGACTGTAACGGTTCCGTCAGTCAGTGCTCCTTCATGGCCGGACTCGCACTCCGGGATCGGTTTCCTGGCGGTTTCGAGACCGACCCTCTCTAATGTCGCCGGAGGGGTTGAAGCACATCCGGCGAGGAGAACGACCAGCAGCAATCCCGGCTTCACGATGCCTCCTTTTGTCCAACGCGCTGTCGAATGAGTGGGCTGCGGTGCGCGGCGTAGACGTCACCTGCCGAAATGCTTCGCTTCCCATTCTTGCTGCTTCAGCACGTCTCGCCCATCAACGCATAGCTCAGCCCAGCCGTAATGTCTCGTCTTCCCCACGTACATGACAACTGAGATTGGTGTCGTCGCGCGCCATCTGTAGCTCAGTTCTTTGCCGATATCGCGGGGAATGTAATCCTGACCGATGAGTTCACCAACGCGATACAGAGCGTCGTCTCTTTGGTCGTAGTCAAACATGAAATAGATCCGGTCCAATTTCTCTTCCCTATTGAAATAGAAGTGGACGTGCACTCCCGGATCGCCGATGCCAAAGGGATTCTCGTTTAGGTGCAGCTCGTAGGCAAAGAACGTACCGTCGGAGCCATTGGTGTCCCAAGTCAATCCGTGCGGATATTTTGTCTGTACTTCGACGAGCGTAGCGCCCCACGCAATTCCCAGAGCACCTTTGGAAAATTGGTCGTCGACCATTCCGGCATTGGCGACGCCACCCGTTAACAGTAAAACCATGCACGTGGTTCGCAACATGAAATATGCCTCCTGCGGTGACGTCCAACGCGATGTTAGACGGCAACAGCGTACTCCTGTAGCACACGCCGAACGCCAGCTGAAACACCAACGGCAGCGGGCACAAAAAGAATCATCTCGCGTAAAGAGATCTCCTGGCCTTGGATGCCCGCGGGGTCGAGGGCCGAGAAGACCAGTTGAAGCACCGCGCCTACGGGCGCCATGTAGAAGTACAGGAGGCCAATCGCGCGCACTATGGATGGTGCAATTCGGCCAAGTATCACCGCAAAAAACTTAAGAATTAGCCATCCGGCGGCGAATCCGCCTCCCACCATTACGAACGCGAACACCGGGGAAGCGATTCTCTGCCACAGGGGATCTCCAGGCACGATCGCACCCAGCACACCGGCGCCCGCCGCAACGGCAAAGGTGATTTGCGAGCCGTAGCGGAAGTTTGATGCGTGCGGAAACATCATGTTGCCGTCTAGCGGTCGCTCCTACGCGTTGCCAGGTGCCAGTCAACGCGGCTTTGGCACTGGCGGGCGGCTTACTGTTACCGTCAGGTCGCTATCATATGGCTCTGGGTCGATGCACGATTCGGATTCTGGACACGGTTTAAGGACAAATATCACGCTTACTCGAAACCTCCGTGCGGTGTTCCCGG
The DNA here is from genome assembly GCA_041486385.1 of Steroidobacteraceae bacterium. GTDB lineage: Bacteria > Pseudomonadota > Gammaproteobacteria > Steroidobacterales > Steroidobacteraceae > JBGPLJ01. The sequence goes on along the minus strand of JBGPLJ010000119.1, from coordinate 3,397 downwards.
AAGATTCCCAGTCATGCGGGACTGCGAAGCGCCAGGATTGAAGCCCCGCCACCAGCTCCTCTCCAAATAGCGATTCCGGTTCGGCGGCAATCAATCGTGCATCGACGAGTCGACCTCGAGATGAGATAGAAAACTCAACCAAGATTCGACCCTGTTGATTTAGCCGAACGGCCTTGGACGGATACATTGGCTCAGCCGAAGTGCCGAGCAACCGCGGTATCGCGACAGGTGCGCCTGCGTCAACCGCGGTCGTATCAACTACGGCGCCCAGTAGAATGGTCAGGATCAAGGCTCCAACATTCGTCACTACGTGATCTCCTGGCACCCAACGTTCCGGTTCAACGGCGGCGCGCTGACCTTCGTGACTCGGCACCTCATCCATCACCGTCCGCTGCAAATGATTGTCATGCGCTGACACGGCGTCATCTTTCGCGCGATGACCGTTCGACACCGAGGCGCGCCCTGATATCCACGTAGGCGGCATCTATCAGGTCCCCAAGAGCTGCGGCGTTGAGTTCACGGCCAGGGCCCAACTTTGCGTGCCGCATGCGTTTGCCACTTCCCTCCAACAAGCCGGCGGGGTCCTCGAGCGCTGCGCCGTAGAAGAAGCCAACGTTGACATGACTTTTGAATGAATTGACGTACCCGAACGGTGCATCCTCTACACATGCGACAGGGCAACCATCGTGCATCAGCTCCCGGACATCGTCACCGCACTTCCGCATCTGCTCAAACCACTTAAGCGCAATGGTCCGCAACTCGACCGGGCCATCTGTCAACCAGACGTCGACAGCCGGATCCCGTCGTACCCCTACGGACAACCGCAAGATTTCGCTCGCGCCGATCAACCCGCGGAGATCCAGCGCGATGCGACGACGTCTATGTTGGCGCATAGTTAGGCGCCACTCCTAGGTCGCAGTCTTTCGCAAGACGGCGCACAGTTTGTATTCCGGCACATACTCGACCTTGTTCGTGCCCTTCACTTCGCGACTTGTCATCGACAGCACGCAGACGACCAGATCTCCGACCTCCCGATAGAAACGCGCTGCGGCAAGGCCTCCACGAATATCGGCGTCGAATGCCACATAGGCCGGCTTCGTCACAATCTTCACCGGCAGTCGAACCGTGCTGCCGAGGCTCGCATCGGCCGCAGATGGACCGACGTAGTTGAGCCACCCCGTTTGCGGCTCGGATGGCACGGGTTTCAGCATCTGCAACTTTACGGACAGGCCGCTCGACCCATCTCCGGTATAGGTCTCAAGAAACTGCGGCGTCGGAGATGACCCGACACTCGCACAGGCAGCCAGGGCGCACGCGAAGACATAAAGTGGAAACCGTTTGATTGGATGGACACTCACGATGATATGGCGCCTAACGTCCGCGCTCTCGCGCCAACGCGTTGTTTAGCATCAATCTGTTTCTTCGACGGAGTCCATGAAGCGGTTGTAGCAGCCCCAGGGAAACGTCGCGGCATATGGAACGTCGAGAGTCACGGGCTTGAAGTGGAAGTGGAAGTCGGGACTCGACTCTTCAGGGTACATAAGCGATGCCGCTGTTATGCGGTTCTTGTGCAGCACAAAGGTGACCGCTATGACGGCTTTGCCTTTGTCTACACCCACAACCTGGTAGGCGGGCTCGCCTTTCACATCAAGTACGGCTTCGCGCACCGGCTGAAACACGAAATCGGGGCTGCGATCGTTGGCGAGGTACGCACTCGCGGATGTCTTGATGGCCTCTAGGAATCTGTCTCGATCAGGCGTCTTGTCTGACCGGTGGAACACCTGCACGGAATATAGGCCAAACGCCGTCCAGTAGTACTTCCCCATTGTGTAATCAACGGAGTTGTCGGTCTCCTTGTGTGTTCTATCGTATAGGCAATCGGCTGGCACATGGAGCGAGATTGGCTCCTTCTTAAACTTGAAGATGTCCCAGCCCGCCTCGGATGCGCAGCCGACAATTGGAACCGCCAACGTTAGAAGTAAGAAGGATCGCATCGAAACCCCCATAGATGCCTAACGTCCGCGTTGGGCGAAGCGCGGCTTTGAGTTGACGGGCACTACTTCATTCCTCTCGCGTTCGCTCCAACTCGTAGTCAGGCGCCTGGAAAGATGCCAGCGACCCAGCCCCGCACTATCCCGTGGCATGGCTCCCAAGCCTGCCACACCGACGCCGCCCACCTCCGTACAGCATTGCGATGCTCGTCTTCGCCAATAGCAGCGTACACGTCGGCCACGGTCATTGCGCCGAGGTTTGCCGGCCGAGGCAGTGGGTGGAACCGCGCCTTCTGCGCAGCAATGCTCAGCATCGCGGCGTTGGCTTGGTGCGCATCGAGACCACGCTCCAGCATCAGGCATAGCCGGCAGAGGTGGAAGCCAACCGAGCGCGTATTCTCGACCAAGGAGCTGTGAGGGTGTTGGGCCGCGAACGCATCGACGGTCAGACGGTGGATATCGCTGAAGCCTGCGTAGTCAGCATATTCCCGAGCGAGCACTTCCCCGTAGGCGGCCCAGCAGCCGGGCGATGACTGCATATAAGAGTGTGTCGGGCCATCGACTTCCCGGAACTGCCCGCCACATCCGCAACAAGCGATCACGGGCCAACGACCCCCGGGTTCGGCGCCTAGCGTCCGCTGCAACGCGTTGTTAGGCGACTCATGGGCAACTGATGGTCTTCTTGCGCGCATCGATAGCTTCCCGAAAGCTTGAATAGCCTTGGGGCACTTCGACCGGGGCGGCGGGGTGGCCAGCGGAGTAGTCAGCGTTTGCCCTTACACTTCGGTCCAAGAATGCGCAAGCGTCTGCAAGGTTGCCGTTAAGTTGCGACACCATTGCCATATGGAAATAAATGTTCGACAGCATGTCGCTCCGGTGTGCCTCCAGGTAGAGATGCTCGGCGCGGGATAGATAGGTCAGCGCCCCCGAATACCGCTTTTCGTAGGTAATCGACGCATCCATGAAACCGCTTGAGCGATAGTGGTCGGCGAATTCCCCCACAGCGACTGATCGGAGAAACAGGGCGTAGATTCGATATGACTCAGCGAGACCCACGCGGTCTCCACTCGCGAGATAGGCATCCCGCGCCTCGATGATAAATCGCTCCGCGGGGAGTGGGCGATCGAGATGATCAAAGAGGTCAAGCGCATCAGTCAGCTTCTTCGCCGGATCCGTAGTAGTCATGACGCCAGCAGCTGCGCACGCCGTAAGTAACGCCAACGCGCTCAATGCAACCACCAGTCTCAATCTACGCACGAACATTTGATTCATTGTCGCCTAACGCTCGCGTTGCTCCAACGCGTTGTTAGACACCACTCCGCTGAAAAAGGATACGCAAATCATCGGGGATCGGCATCGGTTTCATGGCGCCGACATTGGCTCGACCCGTGTTTCCTACCGGCACC
>JBGPLJ010000118.1:0-9824 GCA_041486385.1 Steroidobacteraceae bacterium | reverse complement strand
CCGCCTATACGCACATGATCGACCATGCGGCGATGCTTGAAGATGCGCTGGAAGAAGCGCTGCGCGTCGAGGGCCTGCCGCTGCACGTCACGCGCATCGGCGCGCGTCTCGAGCTCATGTTCAAGGCCGAGCCGCCGCGCAACGCGCTTGAGGCGGCCGCAGGACTCAATGAGGAACTCTCGCTCGCGCTGCGGCTTTTTCTCGCGAACCGCGGCGTGCTGATCACGCCGTTTCACAACATGATGCTGACGAGCCCCGCGACGACGCGCGCTCACCTCGACGCGCTGCGCATCGGAATCGCCGAGTGGCTGCGGGAGCTCAAGCACAAATGAGCGCCGTAGAAGCCCGGATCGACGAGGCGCGAGCCTTTCTCGCCGCCCACCCGGCAGTCGAAGCGGCGCAAATTTTTATCACCGATCCGAGCGGTGTGCCGCGCGGCAAGACCATTGCTCGCAGTGAAATCGAAACGCTATACACGACCGGCCGCAACGTTGCCGGTTCGATCGTCGGGGCTCGACATCACTGGTGCTGACGTCGATGCCACGGGCCTCGTGTGGGAAGTGGGCGACGCCGACAAACTCTGCCGCCCGGTCGCGGGAACACTGCTGCCCGCGCCGTGGCTCGCGCGACCCACGGCGCAGATCATGCTCAGCATGTACGAACTCGACGGCACGCCGGCCGCAGCCGATCCGCGCCACGCGCTCACTCGATCGATTGCGCGCCTCGCGGCGCTCGGCTGCACGCCGGTGATGGCCTGTGAAATCGAGTTCTATCTGGTGCGCGACAACGATGCGGCCGGCATCGTACCGCTCTACCGTCCGACCGCCGGCGGGCGCCAGAAGATCGATGCGTACGGCCTCGATCGTCTCGAGCACGCGAGCACCCTGTTCGATGAGCTGTTTGCCGCGGCCCGCACGCAGGGACTGCCGGCGGAAACGCTGATGTCGGAGTACGCGCCGGGCCAGTTCGAGATCACATTGCATCATCGACCCGACGCAATGCGCGCGGTCGACGAAGCGATTCTCTTCAAGCGGCTCATCAAGGGAGTTGCAGCGAAGCACGGTGTGACCGCGACCTTCATGGCGAAGCCCTTCGCGGCGCATGCAGGCAGTGGCTTGCATCTGCATTTGAGTCTTGAGGATGCAGCGGGCAGGAACCTCTTTGCGGACGCGGCGCCGGAAGGCAGCCTGCTCCTGCGTCAGGCCATCGCGGGCATGCAAGCTACAATGGCCGAGAGCGTCGCGATCTTCGCGCCGAACGGCAATTCGTACCGCCGCTTCCGTCCTTCGAGCTACGCGCCGATCGCGCCCAGCTGGGGAGTCAATAATCGCTCGGTGAGCTTGCGGGTGCCAGCGGGCGCGCCCGTCAGCCGCCACATCGAGCATCGCGTCGCGGGAGCTGATGCGAATCTGTATCTCGCGGCCGCGACCGTGCTCGCCGCTGCGCATCGCGGCATTGTTGAGAAACTCGATCCGGGTCCACCCATCGTGGGCAACGGCTACACGCAAGCGGATCGACGGAGCCTGCCGTCCACGTGGCAGCTCGCGCTCGAACGCGCGGCCCAATCGGAGTTTCTCGCGGACGCGCTCGGCGCCGACTTTCTCAAAGTGTTCCTCGCGATCAAGAACCAGGAGTGCGACCGCTTCACCGCCGAAGTGACGGACCTCGACTACGATTGGTACCTGAGATCGACATGACTACGCGCAAACGCAAATCGTCCGCCGCCGCGGCTGACGTGCCGGCGCGCATTCGCAAAGCCTACTTCGAATGCCGTTACGGTCAGCTGCATGTCACCACGGCATTTCCCGTCGGCGGCGGTTTTGACGAGCACGCGACGCTCATCTGTGTCCATCGCTGCGCCGTGTCGAGCCGCGCGTTCCGGCCGTTCATGGAAGAGATCGGACGCGATCGCTCCGTTTACGCGCCGGACCTGCCGGGCTGCGGTGAATCCGACCCGACACCGCCCAAGCCTTCGATCGAAGACTACGCGGCGGCGCTCGTCGACTTTCTCGATCACATGCGCTTTCGGCAGGTTGACGTGATCGGTCAGCACACGGGTGCGCTGATCGCGGCGGAGCTCGCAATCGCGCGGCCGGAAGTCGTGCGCCGGCTGATGCTCGTGGGTCTGCCGATCTTCGCCGGCGAGGAGCGTGCCGCGTGGGCGCGATCCGTGGCGCCGCTTGCGCCCTCGGCCGACGGCCATCATTTGACTCTCGATTGGCAGCGGACGATCGAGTCGCAGGATCCTGCCGTGCCGCTTGCGGTCAGCGCGGAGGAATTCGCGATCAAGCAGGCCAACGGGCCGAATGTCTGGTGGCTGCCGAACGCGGCCCTCGCCTATCCCGCGAGCGACCGCTTGCCGCTCGTTCGCCAGCCGGTTCTGCTCATGCGCAACAAGGACCCCCTGTGGGCGGCGACCCAGCGGGCACAGCCCTGGCTGCACGACGTCAAGGTGCTTGACCTGCCCGAATACGGAAGCGGGCTCTTTCGCACGGCTCCGCAAGCGGTAGCGAACTGCCTGCGTGCCTTCCTGGATCGTTGAAAACAACGGCTGACAGGCGCAGGCGCGTAAACCCGCTGTGGGCCGTCTGACGCAGCGCACACTGAGCGCCGGCGCGAGACCTGATTCGCGCTTTCATGCGGAAAACTTGTGGCGCGCCGCCTCTTATGTCTAGTCTTGTCAGCTCGTAGCTTAGGCAATCTGGGAGTCCGTTCCGGCGGGCGAGCCGGGCGGCGCATACACTAATAAGAAAATGAGCACGAGCCCGAAAACACCGGTCGGTCGCGATGACGATCCCGACCGTACCGACGAACTTCCCGCACTCGACGTCAAGGCGTTCGAGAGTCAGCGCGCGGCTCCGCTTCAGGGCGTTGAGCGCAGCGAACCGCAGCGGCTCGGCGGCGACCTGCGCAACATCAGCGACAACATCCGCTCGCTCGAAGCGAGCCTGAAGACCCGCTCCGAACAGATCGCGCGGCTCGAGCAGCAGCTCGGCGATTCGACGCGCGAGTTTGCGGCCGTGGACCGTCGTTGCCGCGAGCTCGAAGGGACCCGCCAGCGCCTCGAAGCGGAGCACGCGGCGGCGCGTGAGCGCATCGGTACGCTGGAGCAGGAACTGAGCGGACGCGACGACGGCAAGCGCAGCCTCGAACGCAACCTCCGAGCCGTCGAAAAGGAACGCGCCGATCTCACCGCCTCCATCCAGGACCGCGAAGAGACGCTCCGCACGCTCGGCGCCGACATGGAAGCGCGCGGCGAGACGATTGCACGCCTGAAGAGCGAGATTGCACAACGGGCCCAGCAGGTACGCAGCCTCGAACAGGAACGCGACGCGCGCGACATCGAGCACGTCGCCCTCGACGAGAAGCTGCGCGCGCGCGATGCGCGCATCGGGCAGGTCGAGCACGAGATCGCGGCACGCGAAACGCAGATGACGACGCTGCGCGCGGAGCTCGCGCGCTCGGAACAGCATGCCCGCGAGCTCGACGGCGAACTGAGCGGCACCCGCGGCCAGCATGGCGAGTCCGTCGATCGGGTGGCGGCGCTCGAGAGCCGCGTGCGGGATCTGTCGACGCGGCTCGAACACAAGGAATCGGAGCGCATCGAGCTGATCGCCCGCATCGAGCGCGAGGGCAAGCGCGGTGAGCGCCTGGAAGGCGACCTTGCGGAGCTCGCGCGCCGCAACGAGCGTTACCTCGAGGATCTCAACAATCTCGATGCGCGGCGGCGCGTGCATGATGAAATCGTGTTCGATCTCGAGCGCGTCATCGAGGAGAAGCAGGCCGAGTTCGACAAACTCGCGGTCGAGCTGCAGCGCGCGACCCGCGCGCGCATCGATACTGGCGCGCTCGTCGAGGATCACACCTCCACGATCGTGCGCCTCGAATCCCAGGTCACGGACATGGGCAAGGCGCTCGCCGGACGCTACGCGGAGGTTGCGGAGCTCAACGATGCGACTCGCGGCCAGAGCCGCACCGTCGGGCGGCTCGAGGAGCAGCTGAATCGGGGGCGCGAGGAGATTGCGGAGCTCGAGGGCAAGGTCGCCGCCGGCCTCGCCCGGGCGCGCGCGCTCGAAGCCGAGATTACCGAAGGCCATCGACGGAGCGCGACTTTCGAAGCGCAGATCGGCGAACGTGACCGCAGGATCGGCGCGCTCGAATTGGATGCCGAGCGCAGGACGACCCTCATCGGCGGGCTCGAGCAGGATCTGAAATCGCGCGACGGAACGATTGCGGAGCTGCGTGCGCGCATCGAAGAGGTCGGTGCGCAGGCGCAGGCGCAGGAACGTTCGCGCTCCGACCTCGAGGCGAGCGTCGAGAAGCAGAACGTCGACATCGAAGCGCGCGAACGCGTGCGGCAGAACCTCGAGGCCGATCTCGAAGGCCTGCGCCGCAATCTCGATCTGTTGCGCGCGGAGATCGAATCACGCAATCAATGCCTGGCCGACTTCGACCGCGCGGTAGCCGCCCGCGATGCGCAGATCGCCGAACACGCGCGCGTAATCGAGGACTGGCGCGCGAAGTGGAGCGACATTTCCCGCGCCGTCGCGGACAAGGATGTAGCGCTTGCCGAAGTGCGCGCCCAACTCGAGACGCGCAGCCAGGATCTCGCCGCGCGCGACAGCGAGATCGAGAAGCTCGCGCAGGATCTGAAGGAAGAAATCGATATCGTGCATACGCTCGAGAACGAGCTCACCGAAAAATCCGACGCGCTCGCCAAGATGCGCGAGGAGGCGCGCAGCAGCGGCGACGTCAGCACGCGCCTCGAGATGGAGCTGCGTGAGCGGGCGCGCCTCGCCGCCGAAGCCGAGGACCGCATCAACCAGCTGCGAGCCGAGCGCGCCGCGATGGCAGACCGGATGAACGAGCGCGAGGACACCATCGTGCGACTCGAAGGCGAAGTGCGTTCCAATGCCGTCGTCATCGATTCGATCCAGCGCGACATTGAGCGGCTCGGCAGTCAGGACAGTGACGACAGCGAATCGACTGTGCGCCGCAGCGGCTTGCCGCCGGCACCGGCAGGCGATGCCGTGACGCGTCTTCTCATCCGCATCGACCAGGATTCCGAAGTCGTGCACGTGCTCGGCAAGAAGGTCACGAGCATAGGCCGTACCGACGACAATGACCTCGCGATCGATACGAAATTCATCAGCCGCCACCACGCGCAGATGCTGGCGGGCCCTCACTTCACGGTGCTCGAGGATCTCGGCAGCACCAATGGCGTGTACGTCAACAATCGCCGCATCTCGAAGCAAACGCTCAAGGACGGCGATCAGGTGACCATCGGCAAGACGCGCTTTCGCTTCGTGATCAAGGCGCAGACGCCGCGCTGAGAGCGGCGCGCACTTTCAGGAAGCAGGCCAACGCCAGTACATTGCAGGCGACCACGGTACAAGCGAGCGGCCATGCGCTCTGGTGCGGAAAGCTCGCGACGATCTGAGTTGCCGCCGCCGCGAGCACCAGCTGCGTAAATCCCATGAGACCCGAGGCCGCGCCGGCGATGCGCGGACGCGCCGCAACCGCGCTGCCCACGGCGCTCGGCGCCGACAGGGCATTGCCGAAATTCGCGAGTGCCATCGGCAGGAAGAGCGCGAGCGGATGCACGATGCCGAGCGCGAGCAACCCCAGCATGCAGGCACCGCTGGCGCAGGCGAGCGTGAGACCGGCCGTGATCATGCGCACCGTGCCGTAGCGGTGCGTAAGCCGCGCGGCGAACAGAAATCCGAAAAACGTGGCGACGGCGGGCACGATGAAGTAGCGGCCGTACTCGGACGGCGAGAGCCCAAGCCCATCGATGGCAAAGTACGGCGCGCCGGTGATGAAGGTGTAGATGCTCGCGACCATGAACGAGCCGTAGAGCACGCAGAAAACGTAATCGGGTGCAGCGACGAGTTCCCGGTAGCTTGCAAACGGGGAGGTTCGTCCGGCGTCGGAGCCGGTGAGTGTGGTGTCCGTCGGGTGTGTCTCCCGCACCCCGCGCCACGCGTACACGAACACCGCGATACCCATCAGCAGGCAGAGCACGAACACCATGCGCCAACCCTGCCACTCGACCACGAAGCCGCCGGCGGTGGGCGCGATCAGCGGCACCAGCACGATGGCCGTCGCCGACCAGGCGATCGCGCTCGCGAAGCGCGCGGCGCCGAAGTAATCCATGATCGTGGCGCGCACGACGGCCATGGCCGCGCCGCTGCCGATCGCCTGCAGAACCCGCCCAACGATGAGCATGGAGATGTTGACGGCCGCGAGGCCAAGAACACTGCCAGCGCAAAAAAGCGCCAGGCCCGAGAGCACGACAGGGCGCCGGCCGAACCGGTCGGAAAGCGGTGCGACGATGAGTTGCCCGGCCGCAAACGCCAGAAGACCCAGACTCACGACGAGCTGCGTGGTCGCCGACGTCAGGCCGAAATAGGAGCGGATCGCCGGGAGCGAGGGCATGATCACGTGCAGCGCGAACGTGCCGAGCGACCCGATCGTGGCGGATCCGATGATGAGTTGTCGGGCTCTAAGGCGGGTCATGGTGATGCCGGGGCGGCTCATGTAGCCTAGCACCTCATGTCGGACGACTACATCGAACGAATCCTCAAGGCACGCGTTTACGACGTGGCGATCGAATCACCGCTCGATCCCGCTCCGCGCCTGTCGCGACGCCTTGGCTGCCAGGTGTTTCTCAAGCGCGAGGACCTGCAGCCGGTCTTTTCCTTCAAGCTGCGCGGCGCGTACAACAAGATCTCGCATCTGTCGCCGACTGTCGCCGCACGCGGCGTGATCACGGCGTCGGCGGGCAATCACGCGCAGGGTGTGGCACTCGCTGCGCGCAAGCGCGGCATTCTCGCGCTCATCGTGATGCCCAGGACGACGCCCCACATCAAGGTGCAGGCCGTAATGGATCTTGGCGGCGAGATCGTGCTGGAGGGCGACGATTACGATCAGGCGTACGACCACGCGGTGGTGCTCGCGCGTGAACGCAATCTCGCCTTCATCCATCCGTTTGACGATCCGGACGTGATCGCGGGGCAGGGGACGGTTGCCGTCGAGATGCTGCGCCAGTATCAGGGTGATCTCGACGCGATCTTCGTGCCGATCGGCGGTGGCGGCCTCATCGCCGGAGTCGCAACGTACGTGAAGTATCTCGCGCCGCGCGTGCGTGTGATTGGCGTCGAGCCCGAGGATGCGGCGTCGATGCACGATTCCCTGAAAGCGCGCAAGCGCGTGACGCTCGAGCGCGTCGGGCTCTTTGCCGACGGCGTCGCCGTCAAGCGCGTCGGCGAGGAGACCTTCGAGCTCGCACGCAAGCATGTCGATGAGGTGATCCTCGTCAACACCGATCAGATCTGCGCCGCGATTCAGGATCTCTACGAGGACACGCGCGCGATCGCGGAGCCGGCGGGTGCGCTCGCCGCGGCGGGTCTGCGCAAGTACGTCGCGCGCGAGGATCTCAAGGGCAAGACCTTCATCGCGATCACGAGCGGCGCCAACCTCAATTTCGACCGCTTGCGCCATATCGCCGAGCGCGCCGATCTCGGCGGCCAGCGCGAAGCGCTGATCGCGGTGGAGATTCCGGAGGAGCCCGGCTCGTTCCTGCGTTTCTGCGCGGCGCTCGGCGCCCGCAGCGTCACCGAGTTCAACTATCGCTTCGGCGATTCCCGGCGCGCGCGGATCTTCGTCGGCTTCGAACTCTCACAGGGGCGTGCGGAGTAGGACAGCGTCATCGGTGCGATTTGCGCGGCGGGATTCGCGGTTACCGACATGACCGACAACGAAATGGCGAAGCTGCACGTGCGCTATATGGTGGGCGGGCACGCGCATGGTATCGAGCACGAGCGCCTTTATCGCTTCGAGTTTCCGGAGCGGCCCGGGGCGCTGCTGAAATTTCTGCAGGCAATTGGCGCGCGCTGGAACATCAGTCTCTTTCACTACCGCAACCACGGTTCGGACCACGGCCGGGTGCTTGCGGGCATCCAGATACCGCCCGCGGAGCGCGAGCAGTTCCTGCTGCATGTGAAGGAACTCGATTACGCCTGCGCCGACGAAACGGAAAATCCGGCCTATCGGATGTTTCTCGGCCCCTGATCCGGCGCAGCGGCGGCGATGAAATTGCGCGCCTCATCGGGCTTGCCGAGTTCGCCATACAGGCGCTCGATCCATTTGCGTGCGCGTACCGTATCGCGCGCGTCCGCACCAAAGCCCCTGGCAATCGCGGCATAGGAGGAGCGCAGCTCGGGCTCGGCTTCCGCCAGGCGATGCTGCGCCAGCAGGCTGTAGCCGAGAATGCTCTGGGCGCGCGCGACATGGCGATCTTCCGCCGGAAAGCCGCCACGCAGAACGGCAAACGCCTTGCGCGCGAGCGGCTCGGCCTCCGCTGCGCGACCCGTGTCGACAAGCAGCCGCGCGAGCGCGGAGCCGCAGTAGCCCCAAGCCGCAGGAAGGACCGCGGGTGAGGCTTTGAACTTGGCGCAGGCCGCGCGGAAGTTCGCCTCGGCATCGCCGAACTTGCCTTCCTCGTACAGCGTCAGCGCCAGTCCCTCCTGATAGTCCGCGATACTGAGGCTGTCGCTGTCATGCGCGATGCTTGCCGCCCGCAGTACCCCGCGCTGGACCTCTTCCGCCTGCGTGAGTTCGTTTGCTTTGCGCAGGAAATCGGCATACGCGGTGAGCGTCGTCAGCGTCTTGGGATGATCCGGACCGAGGACGCGTGTCAGGATTGCGATCGCTTCACGGAAGCTGCTGCGCGCCTCCTCCATGCGTCCCTCGTTGTGCAGGATGCGCGCAAGCACGCCGAGATTGGTACCGACGTCCGGATGATCCGCGCCACGCGCAATGCGATCGACTTCGATGGCTTTGCGGATCGCCTGCTCGGCTTCCGGCCATTGCGTCCGGATGCTGAAGACGTCACCGACAGCATTCCACAAATCGGCGACGACGGGGTCGTTCGGTCGACCGATGCGCCCGTAGATGTCGAGAGCGTGCCGTGCCAGGGCGAGCGCCTCGTCGTAGCGTTCGGAAAAAATTCGCAGGCGCACGATCTGGTAGAGCGTCGCGGCGACGTCGGCACTCTCGCCGCCGGAGAGGCGCTGGCACATACCGAGCGCGGTCTGCAGATGAGCATCCGCCTGCACCAGCTGACGGGCACTGATTTCGAGCATGCCGAGCGCGATGTAGTTGCGCGCCAGATCGATATTGTCCGCGGCGTAGAGACGCCGCTGAACGGCGATTGCGCCGTTCAACATCCGGATGCCATCGCCGTAGAGGCCGAGGCTGCCGTACACCTTGCCCACGGTGCCGAGCAGAATCGCCTGCGTGGCGGGCTGGGCGCCCAATTCCTTGTTCAGCCGCTCGGCGCCGGCATCGAGAATCTCCCGCGCCGAAACGACATGGCCGCGATTCTTCTCGGGATCCGCCACCTCGAAGAGGTTGGTGAGGAATGAGGACACCTGCTCTGCACGCAAGCGCTCGGTGTCGGCGCGTGCGCGCTGCAGCTGGGCAGCGTCTCGCTCCTGAGCTATGCGCTGCGCCTGGAAGTACATCGCTACGGCGAAACCGACGATGAGGAAAAACACGACCGCGCCTGCGCCCGCGCTCACGCGATGCCGCTGGATGAACTTGTTGGTGCGGTAGCCGAAGGTATCGGGGCGCGCGATGATCGGCCGCCCCTCGAGGTAGCGCTCGATGTCCGCCGACATCTGCTCGACCGAGCTATAGCGGCGCTGCGGCTCCTTGCGCATCGCCATCATCAGGATATTCCCGAGTTCGCCCGAGAGCTGCCGCTTCAGTCGCGGCACGGTCGTGCCACGCTTTGCCGCGGATTCCTGATCGACGCTGCT
>JBGPLJ010000117.1:0-9846 GCA_041486385.1 Steroidobacteraceae bacterium | reverse complement strand
CTCTTTAAGAAAATTCCAAAAAAATCTTCGCTCGAAAAAATCCTGGAGCTCACGACCGGAATCGAACCGGTGACCTCGTCCTTACCAAGGACGTGCTCTACCGACTGAGCTACGTGAGCCGATCATCAACTCATCAACCACCACCGCGACCTCCATAGTGGAGCGGGTAGTGGGAATCGAACCCACGTCATCAGCTTGGAAGGCTGAGGTTCTACCATTGAACTACACCCGCACTCGCCATGCGGCGGGCTGCAGACTTTCCTCCGCCCCGGATCTCGCGCCAGTTAACCTCATGGTGGAGGGGGAAGGATTCGAACCTTCGAAGGCATGAGCCGGCAGATTTACAGTCTGCTCCCGTTGGCCGCTTGGGTACCCCTCCCCCGAAATGCGAGCCGCGTATTCTGATTTCGCACCCCGCGGGTGTCAACGGGAAACGGACGAGGAATCAATGCGCTAGCTCGAAACATGGCCCATCGGTCCGACTGGACCATCCCACCCGCCCGAGGGCCGGCATACCTATATATAAGGAGTGGCTGGCCGCCCCCCCTCGTACTCCCGCCCCATTGGGCGGGGGATCGGCAGCCGAGAAAGTCCCGGGCAAGGGTGGTAGTTGACCCACGTGCGAGGCGATACGACCGTGCTGCGATGCGGTCGGACGCTATTCGGCGGCGAATAGCTTCCTCACGTCAGGCAAGCCGCGCGCCGTCGCGATATCGACGGCGGACGCGTGGTCCGCATTGCGGAGCGTCGTGCTCGCTCCCGCACGCAACAGGCGCTGCACGACCTGCAGGCGACCCGCACGGCTGGCGATCATGAGCGCGGTATCCCCGAATTCGTTCTGCGCGTTCTTGTCCGCGTCCGCGCCCAGGAGCTTGTCGATGCATTCGACACACCCCGAGCTCGCGGCCAGGATAAGCGGCGTATCGCCGTGGCGCGTGCGAACCTCATTGCGAGCGCCTTTCGCGAGCAGGAAGTCGACCGCCGCCGCGGCACTGTTGTCAGCGGCGGCGCCCAGCGGTGTCACGCCGTCACGATCCGCCTGATCGACAGCCGCACCGCGAGCAACCAGCTCCCGCATCAGCTCAAGATTTCCGGCACGGCCGGCGTACCAGAGCGCGGTGCGCCCGGCGCTGTCTTCGCTGTCGGCTTTTGCGCCCGCGTCGAGCATGCGCACGGCGAGCGCGGCATTTCCTTGCTGAGCGAGCAGCATCAAGGCCGTCGTCGCGCCGGCGCCCGGTTCATTGACATCCGCTTTGGCGCCGAGGAGGGCCTCGATGATCGCGACGTGTCCCGATCGGGCCGCCGCGACCAGCGGCGGATCCTCCGTTGCTCCGTGCGTGTTGGCGCTCACACCGTGCGCGAGCATCGCACGGACGACGTCAACCAGACCGGCGCGCGCCGCTGACGCCAATGCCGTATTGCCATGTCGATCGGTTCGCGACGGGTTCGCACCGGCGGCGAGCAGCGCCTCCACGCTTTGCGGCGAATCGCCGAGCGCCGCCATCGAAAGGACAGGGCTGCCGTCGCCAGCTCGAGCATCGGGACTCGCGCCATTTGCCAGAAGTTTGCGCAGCAGCGCCGGATCGCCGCGCGTCGCCGCAACGGCGACATCGGGCCAGCCGGCATACAGATCCAGACTTTGTTGCGGAGCGCGGCGCACGTCGCTCAATGCAGCGGTCGTCGTCGGTGACTTGCGGATTGCTACCGCGCCACGCGCACGCAGAGTCGCTGAAATATCGTCGGCGTCGGCGGCCAGGGCAAAGTCGAGCGCCGACCAGTCCTGGACATTGCGTGTCGTCGCTGAGGCGCCAGCCCGCAGAAGTTCCTCTACGTTAGCAGCTCGCGCGGACCGCGCCGCATACATGAGCGCGGTGTTCCCGGCCGCATCGTGATCGTCGACGCGAGCGCCCGACCCCAGCAGCACCTTGAGCGCGCCCGGGTTCGTCGCGAGCGCTGCCAGCATGAGCGGTGTCACGCCGAATTGATCGCCCCCACCGACATTCGCGCCCTGCTTGAGGAGCAACGCCACGGCATCCGCCCGACCAGCGGCGGCTGCGCGCGCCAGCGCTCCCCGACCAAATTCATCGGTGCTGCCAAGCAGGGTGCGATCGGTGAATCCTGCAAGTGTCGCCAGATCTCCTTGCGACGCCGCGAGCCACAACGCTTCGCGCCGCGCACGGATGTCGGTCAGATCGGTCTGCGGCTGGAATTGCAGCGGCAATGACTTTCGCTGCGCCGTCTCCTCAGCGGCCGTGAGTCCCAGCCGTCGCGCTTCCTCGAGCCAGCGTTGCGCGGCGATCGGATCGCGCGGCTCAGCCGTCGCGAGCAGAGTCGCCAGACTATATGCGGCACGCGCATGCTTTTGCCGGGCGGCTTCTTCGAATAGCGTACGTGCGCGTGCCGTGTCCACCGGCACACCCAGTCCGCTGAGACAGAGGCTCCCGAGCAGGTACTGCGCGTCGGCGTCGCCTTTGTTCGCGAAGCGTTCAAGTTCGGTGGCGGCCTTGCTGAAATCCTTCAGCCGTATCGCCGCCTTGGCGGTTTCGAGCGCATCAACGGTTGGTTGTTTGTTGCCGGGTTTGACAGCGGCCGCCAGTGAAGCGCCGGTGGCAAGAAAGGCAAGCAGCAGAAGAGGCGCCGCTCCCCTACGCCGTTCCATACTTGGTCTCGACGTTGATCCCAATGCGCTTGAGAAAATCTGTCGGCAGCACGCCGCCGATGCTCACGATGACAGCGTCATTCGGTATTTCACGCACTTTTCCACCGTACTCGATGGACACTGCAGCCGGCGTGATCTCCTGCACCTTGGAATTGAGCAGGACCTCGATGCGTCCACCGTGCGCACCCGATTCGATGCGTGCGCGGTTCTTCGGCTTGGCGCGATCGAACGCATCGCCGCGGTGCGAGAGCACGACTTTCGTGTCGCCGAGTTCGGCGATGCTTGCGGCTGCTTCGAGCGCGCTGTCCCCGCCGCCGACGATCAGGACGTGCTGACCCGAATACTGTGCCGGGTCGATCAGCCGATAGACGACTTTGGGCAGCCCCTCGCCCGGAACGCCGAGCTTGCGCGGCGTGCCCCGGCGGCCGATCGACAGCAGCACGTTGCGAGCACGGTATTCGCCTTTCGTGCTGCGTACGACGAAGCCGTCGCCTTCGCGCTCGATCGTATCGACCCGTTCGCGATAGTTGATGCCGACGCCCGTCTTGCGTTCAACGTCCTGCCAGAACTCGAGCAACTGCTCCTTGCTCGCTTCACGGAACTTGACCTTGCCGATGAGCGGCAACTGCGCGGGGGAAGTCATGACAACCTTGCCGCGCGGATATTGAAACACGGCGCCGCCCAGCTGTTCCTGCTCGAGTGTGACCGCTCGCATCTTGCGCGAGAGCGACGCAAGCGAAGCGGAGAACCCGGCAGGTCCCGCGCCGACGATCACGACGTCGAGCATCTGGCCCTTGCCACGCCGCTCGCCATGCATCACCTCGACGGCCTGGCGTCCCTGCTCAAGCGCATTGCGAATGAGACCCATGCCACCCAGTTCGCCGGCGACAAAAATTCCCGGCACGCTGGTCTCGAAGCGCGGGCTCAACACCGGAATATCGACGCCGCGCCGCTCGCTGCCGAACACCAGGGTGATCGCCTCGACTGGACACACGATCCTGCAGGCGCCATGCCCGATGCAATCCGTCGGGCTCACGAGCTGCGCCCGCCCATCGATGAGGCCGAGCACGTGATGCTGGGGCTGCTCGGGGCAGGCCTTGATGCAGGAACCGCAACCGATGCAGCGCGCAGGATCGATGACCGGGTGGAGCGACACGGGCTCACTCAGCCCCTCGGCGCGCGCGTGACGCTCTGCCTCGGAACTCAAGCGCTCGAGCGTGCCGCGCTTGCGCGCGAACCAGAGGATGAGCAGCGCAAGCGGCAGCCCGTAGATCAGGTAGCTCAGGTATTCCATTTCGGGGACATCGACGACTTGTTAAATTATCCCACGCAGGCAGGTGATTTGGATGGGACCATTCCGCACTCGTGAATTGTGCCGTACGTCACGGCTCTGACAATCTGTTCTGGTGCGCGTTTTACATTTCTTTATTCAGCGGCAAATTGTCGCAGTTTGACGACGCGTAAAGTGTCTTGAAACAGAGACGCTTGAGTGTTCGCGCCGACTCGTCAAAATGCCGGTCATCGATCGCTTGCAGATACGTCGCAGATTGCGGGGACTTTGGCGGAAATCTGCGATTGATCTGCCATAGTCACGCCCTCAAACCTGCTGCTGCTTGGTCGTTTCAAGAAGCCTCCGCTATGGGAATTTGAACTGTGTCCCTGCAATCCTCTTTCTGGTATCTCGCCGGACTGCTGAGCGGTATCGCCGCAGCCTTTGTGCTGTTGCCGTTGTGGCGGACATTCGCGCACAAACTGTCGCGCCCGGCGCTGCGCTATGCGGTCGCCGCGCTCGCAATCATGGTATTGGGCGCGGTAGTCGCGGCGCTGTACGACCACGTCGGACGACCGAATGCCATTGGTGAACCGAAACGCACCCTGGTGGAAGCGCATGCGGGCGCCGGCGATACCGCAAGCACGGGGCAAGCGCAGTCCATCGAGCAAGAGGCCGCCAAACTTGCGCAGCGTCTAGAGAAGAGCGGGGGAACCCGCGACGAGTGGCTGCTGCTCGCGCAATCGTATGATTTCCTCGGGCGCACCGAAGACGCGGCGATGGCACGGTCGCGCGCCGACAGTGCGCGGGCGGCCACCCAGACGCAGCCCGCGACTGCGCCCGTTCGCAGCGATGCCGACCTCAAGGATCTCGAGCGTCGTGTGGCGAGCAATGCGCGCGACGCGGATGCCTGGCTCGGCCTCGCGAACCTCAAACGGCAACAGCGTGACTACGCGGGCGCGCGCACTGCCTTCGATCATCTGATCGCGCTCAAAGCCATGACCGCGGACTCCTGGGCCGACTACGCGGATGTGCTTGGCTCACAGACCGGAGGGTCGCTTGCCGGCGAGCCGGCTCGGGCAATCGACCAGGCACTGGCGCTCGATCCACGACATCCGAAAGCACTCTGGCTCAAGGCAAGTCTGGCGCACTCCGAACGCCACTACGCGGCCGCGCTCGCGCTGTGGAAGCAGCTACGCGCCGTCATGCCGGCGGATTCTCCGGACATTCGCATCATCGACAGCAATATCGCGGAAGCGACGCAACTTGCGGGCCTGCCGCCGCAGAGCGCGGTCGCCGCCACTGCCGTCACGACATTGACGGGCACGGTATCCATTGACGGGAAGCTGGCAAGTCGCGTGACGCCCGGATCCGTGCTCTTCATTTATGCGAAAGCCGCAGACTCGCCGGGCCCGCCGCTCGCGGTCATTCGCATGGCGGTGGCTGGCTGGCCGGTGAATTTTCGTCTCGACGACAGCATGGCAATGATGCCGTCGCGGCGTCTGTCATCGTTCGACCGCGTGATCGTCGAAGCGCGCATCTCGACGAGCGGACAAGCCATTCCAGCTCCCGGTGATCTGTTCGCGGTAAGCCCAGTACTGCGACTGACGGAAGGCAAGGCGTTGAAGCTCGTGATTTCCAAGGAAGTGAGCTGAGAAGTCCCATGCCGAATGCCGCCAGACCCTTAAGCGACCACGACAGCAGACACGACGATGTGCGCTCTGCGAGCGCCATCCGACGTCCCGCCCGATCGTCCACGAATTCACCCGCGAATTCACCGGCGAGCCCGCCGCGGCCAATGCGCAACGCGAACGCCGACGACGAGCCGTTGGCGCGCCGCTGGGTAACACCGACCAGCGTTTTCCTTATGGTGTCGGCTCTGATCGTCTACATCGGGTCGCACCTGCCGACGGAACGCTACATCACGCCCCGTTCGGGTCTGGGCTATACACTCGGCATCGTCGGCGGCAGCCTGATGCTGCTGCTCCTGCTCTATTCGGCGCGCAAGCGCGCGCCCTGGCTCGGCTTCCTCGGTTCGGTGACCGGTTGGTTCGAAGCCCACATGGTGCTCGGCGTCGTCGGGCCGATCCTCATTCTGTTTCACGCGAATTTTCGTCTGGGCGCGACCAACAGCAACGTAGCGCTCATCTGCATGTTGATCGTGTCGGGCAGCGGACTCGTCGGCCGCTACATCTACTCGCGCATCCACTACGGGCTCTATGGACGCAAGACGAGCTTGAGCGAGCTGCAGTCGAGTGCGGAGCGTCTGCGCTCGCTCAGTCACACGGTTTCATTCCTGCCCGAACTCGTGGGCCGACTGGAGGCAGCCGAAGTGCATCTGCTTGCCAGCGGACCGCGGCTACCGGTGCTCGGCATCGTCAAACCACTGGTGGTGGCCGTGAATGCCTTCGCCGAGCGCTGGCGACTGCGCCACTACGTGCGTCGCGCGCTGCGCGCCGCGGCACGCAGCTCACCGACGCTCGCCGTCCATCGCAAGCGGCTGCGCCGCGCGGCAACTGCCTATATCGACACGCGCCTGGTGGCGACGCGCCGGGTCGCTGAGTACGAAGCGTACGAGCGGCTGTTCGCCGTCTGGCACCTGCTGCACGTGCCGATGTTCTTCATGTTGCTGGTCGCCGCGGTCGTGCACGTGATCGCCATGAATGTCTATTGACGGCGCTGCGATCTCGCATGCGATCAGGGATTTATTGCCAGGTTCTGGGGATCACGATGCTGCTTTTGTCGCTGCCAACCAAGTACGCGCACGCGGTTAATCCCGAGACCCTGCTCATGCCGGGCAAGCTGACCGTGGCGCATCAGAAGTACGAAGAGAGCTGCGGCAACTGTCACGATCGCGCGGACCGTGGCCGCCAGACGCAGCTTTGCCTCACTTGCCACAAGGACATCGCCGCGGACATCGCAGCAACGCGCGGCTATCACGGCCGCATCGTCGGCATTTCCCGCTCCGAGTGCCGCGCCTGCCACACCGAGCACAAGGGCCGCGACGCGAACATCGTGAAGCTGAGCTGGACGCAGTTCGACCACTCGCTGTCGGACTTTCAGCTGCTCGGCGCGCATGCGATTGTCGCGTGCGACACCTGCCACGCCAAGGGCAAGAAATACCGCGACGCCGCGTCCGAGTGTTCGGTATGCCACAAGAAAGTCGAGCCGCACGACGGCAAGCTCGGCACGAATTGCGCCACGTGTCACGACGCTTCGGCTTGGCGACACGTGAAGTTCGATCACGACAAGACGAAGTACGCTTTGCGCGGCAAACACGTCGAAGTGCCGTGCGTGCAGTGCCACTTCGGCAACCGCTACAAGGCGACGCCCGTGCTTTGCGTTTCCTGCCATGCGCCCGACGACGTGCATCGCGGCGAGCGCGGTCCAAAATGTGGTGATTGCCATTCGACCGATGGCTGGAAGAAAGCCAAATTCGATCACGCGAAAGAAACCAAGTTCGCGCTGCTCGGCGTACACAGCCACATCGACTGCAAGGATTGCCATCGCACGGGTAACTTCAAGGACAAGGTGCCGAAGGATTGTTTCGGCTGTCACCGTGGCGAGGATTCGCACGCCGGACGCCTCGGCGAGACCTGCGATAAATGTCACGGCAATGAGAAGTGGAAGCCGTCCGACTTCGATCACACGCGCGACACCAAGTGGCCGCTCGCAGGCCGTCACGCGAAACTCGACTGTCATGTCTGCCACACGGCTCCGACCAAGACGCAGAAGCTGGCGACGGACTGCGTCGGCTGCCACCGCGCGAGCGATGTCCACTTCGGCAAGCTCGGCACCGACTGCGCGCAATGCCACAAACCGGACGGTTGGCGCACTGATGTGCGCTTTGACCACGACCTCACCCATTACCCGCTGGTCGGCTTGCACGTCCCCGTTCCCTGCGAGCAGTGCCACGTCACGCGTGCGTACAAGGGCACCGGCTCGAAGTGCTACGACTGCCATCAGCGCGACGACGTTCACAAGGGCAACCTCGGCAAGGACTGCGCGCGCTGTCACTCGCCGAATGGCTGGCGTCTCTGGGATTTCGACCACGGCAAGGAGACCGGCTTCGCGCTGGCGGGCGCCCACGCCAAGCTCACTTGCGAGGGCTGCCACAAGCAGCCGCCCGACCAGGTGAAGCTGTCGCAGACCTGCGCAAGCTGTCACATGCAGGACGACGTGCACCTCGGCCAATACGGCCGTCAGTGCCAACGCTGTCACTCGACTGTCAGTTTCAAAGGGGCACTGCTGCACTAGGTGCGGCAGGGAGATCACGCTATGAGCAGCAGGAAATCAGCCGCCGGCGCCGCGTCGAATGCGCGGCCATGGCACCAGCGATGGCTCCTGACGCTCGCTGCCATCGCGCTCGGCACTCTCGCAGTCAGCGCCGAGAGTTCAGCCGCTCCGAAAAAGAGCGGCAAGGATTTCGACCATCTGACGACCGGCTTCGAGCTCATCGGCCGCCATCGTGATCTGCCGTGCGAGTCCTGCCACGTCAACGCGATCTTCAAAGGCACGCCGCGCGACTGTGCCTCCTGCCACGGCGTGGGTACGGAAGTTCGCGCAACAGCGAAGGCAGCGAACCACATCCTCGCCTCGAACCGCTGCGAGGCCTGTCACACGCCCATCGCCTTCGCACCCGCGGTGAAGTTCGACCACACGGAAGCGCGCGGCAGTTGCTCGACCTGTCACAACGGCGTGCAAGCCCCGGGCAAGGGCCCGACTCACATCCAGACCGATCTCGAGTGCGATGCCTGCCACTCGACCATCGGCTGGGCGGGCGCCGTGTTCAGCCACGTGGCCGTCACCGGTAACTGCGCAAGTTGTCACGATGGCGTCAGCGCCAAAGGCATGCCGGCTACTCACATTCCGATGCCGGCGGGTGGCGCTGCCTGCGAGTCCTGCCATTCGCCGACCAACTTCGTGAGCTGGGCCGGCACGCAGATGAATCACACGGTAGTCACATCCATGACCTGTGCCAGCTGCCATGAGGCCGGCATGAGCTTCTTCGGCGTGACCATCGTCACGCGACCGCCGGCGCCGCATGCAACCACGGGCGACTGTGGTCAGTGCCACCTCGACACGATTTCCTTCAAGAGCGGCACCGGCATGCCGCCGAATCACATTCCGACGACGCAAACCTGCGTCCTGTGTCACTCGAATCCGGCGGACTACAGCGTCTACACGATGAATCACCAGGGCATCACGGGCAATTGCTCGCAATGCCACGCCCCGGCTTCGAGTTTCGCGAACATGGCGCCGCCCGTCATCAAGGTACCGCCGAGCGATCACATTCCGGCGGGCAGCGCGTCGTGTGAGACTTGTCATGCGGCAACGGATTTCACGACGTTCCAGATGACGAACAAGAGCCCGCCGATGAATCACGCGGCGGTCCCCGGCGTCGCCTGCGCCACCTGCCACGCGAGCGGTCTCAGTTTCACCGGCACGCCGCCGGTCGTCGCACCGCCAGTCAATCACGTTCCGTTCGGCGCCGCCTCCTGCGAGAGCTGTCATGCATCGGGCAGTTTCACGTCGTTCGCCTTCAGCAACGCCAGCGGTACGGCGCCGCCGTCGATGGTGCACTCGGCGGTAGGTTCTCTCGCCTGTTCAGGCTGTCATGAAGCCGGCATGAACTTCGTCGGTGCGCCGCCCGTCGTTACACGGCCCGCCCTCACATCGTCCGGCGCGCAGCACGCAGTGACCGGCGAATGCTCGAATTGCCATACCTCGACGACGACGTTCAAGGGTGGCACGAACTACCCGGTCAATCATATTCCGCTGCCGAGCGGCGGGTCGGCGAACTGCGCCGCCTGCCACGCCAATTCCGCGGACTTCGCAACCTACGCGATGGATCACTCCGTGGTGACCACGAGTTGCGCGGTCTGCCACGGCGCGGGCAAGAGCTTTGCGAACATGG
>JBGPLJ010000116.1:0-9847 GCA_041486385.1 Steroidobacteraceae bacterium | reverse complement strand
GCGCGTGCTGGCGGCCGCGCCAGCTCATATGCCTGATTGAAGCCGCGCTCGCGCTGCTTGCTGCGCGCGAGCGGCACCGGCACCAACGCCTGCGGCAGCTCGATGTGCTGGGCAATGACTGCCTCCGTGAGGAGGCTGCCGAGCACGCGACCGAGCGCCAACTGGCCCTGGTATTTGAATCTCTGCAGCAGGCGATCGAGCGGGTACTCGTAGCGAAATGGAGCGAACGCCGTGTCGAATCCGCGTGCGTGCCGCAGACATCGATGACAAAGCTCACGCCCCGGCAGTTCCGCCGGCAGCGCGCATCCGCGGCAGGCGGCAGCATTAGGGACGAATTCCTGCTGACAATAGCTGCACAGATCCTGTGCCGGGGCTCGACCCTCGCAGCCGCAGAGGACGCAGCGCGGCGGTAGAATCAATCCCTGGAGATGGCGCAGCCAATTGTCAACCTTGATGCATCGCATTGGTTGACACACTCCTGACGGCTCCCGATACTCCCGCGCGGTCAGGCTAGCGCTGCGGACCCCGCGCGCCGACATACAGAGACTGCGGTTTTCACTGGAAATTTTATGAACGCCAATCCCGCGCCCCGCCTGAGTGCGGCCCGCCATGACTGGACGGTCGCCGAGGTGGCGGCTCTCTATGAGCGTCCGCTGATGGATTTGCTCTATGCAGCGCAATCCGTGCATCGCCGGCATTTCGATCCGAATGAAGTACAGGTGAGCACGCTTCTCAGCATCAAGACGGGCGGCTGTCCCGAGGATTGCGCTTACTGCCCGCAAAGCGTTCGCTACGACACGGGCGTCGAGCGGGAGGAACTGCTGAGCCTGGAGGATGTTCTGACACGCGCACGTGCCGCGCGCGCCGCCGGCGCAACGCGCTTCTGCATGGGAGCGGCCTATCGCTCGCCCAAGGATCACCAGCTGGAAGTCATCGCCGGCATGGTGCGCGAGGTGCGCGCGCTCGGGCTCGAGACCTGCGCGACCCTTGGCATGCTGACCGAGAAGCAGGCGGTCACGCTCAAGGCGGCCGGCCTCGACTACTACAACCACAATCTCGACACCTCCGAAGCGTTCTACGGCGAGGTCATCCAGACGCGCACCTATCAGGACCGTCTCGACACGCTGGAGGCAGTGCGTGCCGCCGGCATGCACGTCTGCTGCGGCGGAATCGTCGGCATGGGCGAGAAGCGTCAGGACCGCGTCGAATTTCTGCAGCGCCTGGCAACGCTCGCCGAGCATCCCGAGAGCGTGCCGATCAACGAACTGGTGCAGGTCGAAGGCACGCCGCTCGCGGGCACCGAGAAGCTGGACCCGCTCGAATTCGTGCGCACGATCGCCGTTGCGCGGATTCTCATGCCGCATTCGCACGTTCGCCTGTCGGCGGGACGCGCGGAAATGTCGGACGAGCTGCAGGCCCTGTGCTTCCTCGCCGGCGCGAATTCGATCTTCTATGGCGAGAAACTGCTGACCACCGGCAATCCCGATACCGAGCACGATCGCAAATTATTCGCGCGGCTCGGCCTGCGTCCCGAGGGCGCGCGTGCCGGTGACTGAGCGTCGATGTCCTCGCTCACCGCAACGCTGAGCGCCGCTCTCGAAGAGATTCGCGCCGCTGATCTTTACCGCACGCGCCGGGTGGTCGAAGCGTTCGCCGCGCCCGGCACGAGTCCTCAGGTCATTGTCGGCGGCGAACGACGGACCAATTTCTGCGGCAACGACTACCTTGGTATCAGCCAGCATCCAGCGGTGCGAGCGGCCTTCATCGAAGCGGCGCAGCGGCTCGGCGTCGGCAGCGGCGCGTCCCACCTGGTCACCGGTCACGGCAGCGAACATCACGCACTGGAAGAGGAGCTCGCGCAATTCGTTGGCCGGCCCCGAGCCCTGCTCTTCTCGACGGGCTACATGGCGAACCTCGCCGCAGTTGCCGCACTCGCGCGGCGCGGCGATCTGGTGCTCGAAGACCGGTTGAATCATGCGTCGCTTCTGGATGCCGCGCAGGTCTCGGGCGCGCGACTCAAGCGCTACACTCACGCGGATCCTGCGGCGCTCGAGCGCTTGCTGCACGAAGAAAGCGCTGAGCGCACGCTCGTGGTGACCGATGGTGTCTTCAGCATGGACGGCGACATCGCGCCGCTGACGGCGCTCGCCAAACTTGCCAGCGCGCGCGGCGCCTGGCTGATCATCGACGATGCGCATGGACTCGGCGCAATCGGAGCGACCGGCCGGGGATCGCTCGAAGCCTGCGGTGTCTGCACCGAGGATGTTCCCGTGCTGGTTGGCACGCTCGGCAAGGCGTTCGGGACCTTCGGTGCCTTTATCGCAGGATCCGATGATCTGATCGAATATCTGATCCAGCGGGCACGCACCTATATCTATACCACCGCGCTGCCGCCCGCCGTGGCCGCAGCGACGCGCGCGGCGGTGAGAGTCGTGTCGGAGGAACAGTGGCGACGCGATCGGCTGAACACTCTTATCAAACGTTTTCGCACCGGCGCGCAGCAACTCGCAATCCCGCTCCTCGAATCGCACTCACCGATTCAGGGCGTTGTCCTCGGCGCACCGCGGCGGGCACTCGAAGTCAGTGCGCAGCTCTACGAACAAGGTCTATGGGTCGCGGCAATTCGACCACCGACCGTTCCGCACGGCACTTCAAGATTGCGTATCACGTTGTCCGCCGCGCACACGGAGCACGAAGTGGATCAGCTGCTTTACGCGCTCGCCGGAGTCCTGCAATGAGCCTGAAGACGGACAGCAACGGCAGCGGCGCGCCACTCGTGCTGCTGCACGGCTGGGGGCTCAACTCACTCGTCTGGGACAGCGTTCTGCCGGAACTCACGCGTACTTTCACCGTAACCCGCATCGATTTACCCGGACACGGAGCCAGCTCGTGGCCTCCCGAGTTTCATGACCTGCCCTCGCTTGCCGCAGCGCTTGCAACGGCATTGCCGCCGCGCTGTGCGCTGCTCGGGTGGTCGCTCGGGGGAATTGCCGCAATCGAACTTGCCCTGACACTGCGTCAGCGAATCGATCGCCTCGTGCTCGTCTCGAGCACGCCGCGTTTCGTATGCGACGAGGATTGCGTCGCAACCTGGGTGCATGGCCTGCCGCTGCCCGCGCTCGAGCGCTTTGCGACGCTGCTCGAATCTGACTACCAGGAAACGGTGCGCGAATTCCTCGGACTGCAGGCGCAAGGCGATGAACACGGGCGTGCAGCTCTGCGCGAGCTCAGAAGCAAGCTCCTCGCGGGTGGACCCCCGCGAATCGAGGCATTGCGGGCAGGACTGGACATTCTCCGTGGCGCTGATCTACGGGTGCGCCTGCCGCAGGTGAGCGTGCCGACGCTCGTGATCGCCGGCGAGCACGATCGCATGACACCGCCTGGCGCGGCCCGCGTGCTCGCAGCGGCGATTCCAGGCGCGCGACTGGCTATCGTCGAACGCGCCGGCCACGCACCGTTTCTGTCGCACCCGCAAGCGTTCTGCCGGTACCTTACGAACTTTCTCGAACACGACCTGCGCGCAACCGGATCATGACTTCTCGGGAATTCGAACTCGCGCGCGGCGCCGTACGTAAATCGTTCGAAAAGGCGAGTGCCGTCTACGACGCGCACGCGGTGCTGCAGACTCGCGTGCGCAACCTCCTGCTCGAACGCATCACCGACATGACGCCGTCCCCGAGAGTCATCGTCGACGCCGGCGCAGGTACCGGTCAGGCCAGCCGTGTGCTGAAGAAGCGCTTCAGGCACGCGCTGGTCGTGGCGTTCGATCTCGCGGAAGGCATGCTGCGCGCTGCACGGGCACAACAAAGCTGGAGGCGCCGCTTTGCGCGTGCCTGCGCTGATCTCGAGAACCTGCCGCTGCGAGACGCGACCGCCGATCTCGTTTTTTCAAATCTCGCCCTGCAGTGGATGACCGAGCCCGACCGCGCATTCGGCGAGACCGCGCGCGTGCTGCGACCGGATGGCTGGTTCTACTTCAGCACCTTCGGTCCAGCGACGCTCAACGAATTACGCGCTGCCTGGGCCGGTGTCGACGGCTATACGCATGTGAACCAGTTCTTCGACATGCACGACATCGGCGCAGCGCTCGCACGCAATGGTTTCGTCGATCCGGTGCTCGACGTCGAACATTTCACGCTGGCCTACGCCGACCTGCGCACTCTCATGCTTGACCTCAAGGCAATCGGCGCGCACAACGTGACCGCCGGGCGACCGCGTGGACTCACGGGACGGCATCGTCTCCTGGCGCTCGGCCAGGCGTACGAAGCATTTCGCAAGGACGGCCGGCTACCGGCGACCTATGAGGTGATCTTTGGTCGAGCGCGTGCGGGTGCAGCTCGGCGCGCGGAGAGCGGCGCGCCTGCAGAGATTCGAATTCCAGTCAGCCAGATCTCGCGTCGGCCGTGACCAGCGTTCCGCCTCGCGGCTTTTTTGTCACCGGCACCGACACTGGCGTTGGCAAGACTCGCGTCGCAGTAGCACTGATTCACGGACTCGTTGGGCGCGGGCTGCGCGTCGCCGGCATGAAGCCGATCGCCTCGGGTTGCAGGCTGAGCGAAGGTCGACTGGTCAATGACGATGCACTTGCGTTGCGGGCAGCCGCAAATACCGCGGTCGCCTACAGCGACGTCAATCCGTATGCCTTTGAGCCTGCGATAGCGCCACATGTCGCCGCCCGCCAGGCGGGTGTCACCATTGAGCGTAGCCGAATCCTGCAGAGCTATCGGACGCTCTCGCTGACAGCTGACGCCGTTGTTGTCGAGGGCGCTGGCGGCTGGCTCGTACCGATCGGGTCAGCCGCGACGATGGCCGATGTTGCGCGAGATCTCTGCCTGCCGGTAGTTCTGGTCGTCGCCATGCGGCTCGGCTGCATCAATCACGCCCTGCTGACGGCGGGCGCCATCAGCACTTCAGGCCTGCTACTCGCCGGGTGGATCGCGAATGACCCGGGGCCCGCGATGCCGGAGCGCACGGCAAGCGTAAATGCGATCCGCGAACGCATCGGCGCGCCCCAACTCGCCGACCATGGATTTGGCGCTGGGTCGAGTGCCATAGCCATTCCTTAAAACAAACGCAAGTCATTGTCTTGCGAATACTTTTTGACTTCGCTACCATGCGCGCCTCCCTCACGAGACGAGCGCAGCGCTGATTGCATGAACGCCCCCGCCTGTGGCGAACCAGTTGAGCGTATCGAGCTGGTTCCGAATTGCTCACTCAGCCCCCAGGGTGCGGCCTTCTTTTTCGGGACGCTGACCGGCGTAACGCTCACCATTGCGACGCTGTTCGTCGTCCAGGGTTATTGGCCCGTGTTGCCATTTGCGGGGCTCGAGCTCGGGCTGCTCGCCTGGGCGCTCGGCGCCAGCATGCGCCGGCGTCATTGGCGCGAACGCATCGAAATGAGCGAAGGGCAGATCGTGATCGAGACGACATTGCGTGGGGAATTAACGCGCGTCGTGTTCTCACGCCACTGGGCACGGATTAGACTTCGCGCGCCGTTATACGCCCCGCATCCGAGCCAGCTCGTGGTCGAGTCTCACGGGCGGGCGGTCGAGGTCGGTGGGTTCTTGAATGAAGAAGAGCGGCGCAAGCTGGCCGAGCGACTCAAGCGGCTGATAGGCCGAACCAGCGAGTCGCCGGCGCTCAGCCGGGCATTTATTTCGAGCTAGGGGTGTCCATGTTGAACAAGCGCTTTCTGAGCCGCGACCTTTTCAGGCGTGGCGCCATCGCTGCCGCAGTTCTCCTGGGTCTGACCGGCCCGGCATTCGCCGGCTGGGACGGGCTCAACATGACCAAAGGCGTGACCGAACTGAGCGCCAAGATCTACGACCTGCACATGCTGGTCCTGTGGGTGTGCGTGGGCATCGCGGTCATCGTGTTCGGCGCGATGATTTTCGCAATGGTGCGCTTTCGCAAATCGAAGGGCGCCGTCGCCGACACCAGTTTCGTACACAGCACCAAGTTCGAAATCGCCTGGACGCTTGCTCCGGTTCTCATCCTGATCATCATGGCTGTGCCGGCAACCAAGACCATCGTCATCATCGAAGACACGCGCAATTCCGAGCTCACGATCAAGGCCACCGCCTATCAGTGGAAATGGCAGTACGACTACATCGATAGCGGCGTGAATTTCTTCTCGACGCTGGCCGAGTCGAGCAACTTCGCGCGTCAGAAGGGTTCAGGAATAGACCCGAACACCGTCGAGAACTATCTGCTCGAAGTCGACCACCACCTGGTGATTCCGGTTGACACCAAGGTGCGCCTCCTGCTCACGGCGAATGACGTCATTCATGCCTGGTGGGTGCCGGCGTTTGGCTTGAAGAAGGACGCGATTCCCGGCTTCGTCAACGAAATGTGGATCAAGGCCAAGGAAACGGGCACGTTCCGCGGGCAATGCGCCGAGCTGTGCGGCCGCGATCACGGCTTCATGCCGATCGTGGTCGATGTCGTCAGCAAGGATGACTTTGCCCGCTGGGTTGAAACCCACAAGCCGGCGATTGAAGCCGTTCCCGACGCGCCCGCGAGCGCCACGAACTCCTAAGGCCTGAGGTCATCCATGGCAACGTCTCACGCACACGATTCCGCTCACGGCGCCGCCGTCGAGCATCATGACCACAAACCGTACGGCCTGACACGCTGGCTCTTTACGACCAATCACAAGGACATCGGCACGCTCTACCTGACCTTCGCGTGCATCATGTTCTTCGTCGGCGGCGCGATGGCGCTCGCGATCCGCGCCGAGCTCTGGAAGCCGGGTCTGCAAATTTTCGATCCGACAACATTCAATGCGCTCACGACCAATCACGCGCTCATCATGATTTTCGGTGCGGTGATGCCGGCCTGGGTCGGCTTTGCCAACTGGATGATCCCGATGCAGATCGGATCGCCGGATATGGCGCTGCCGCGCATGAACAATTACAGCTTCTGGATATTGCCGTTCGCCTTCGTGCTGCTGCTCAGCACCTGGCTCGTGCCGGGGGGCGCGCCGGCCGGTGGCTGGACGCTTTACCCGCCGCTGTCGTTACAGGGTGGCGACGGCCTGCCGATGACGATTTTCGCGATTCACCTCATGGGTGCCTCGTCGATCATGGGTGCGATCAATGTCATCGTGACCATCATGAACATGCGCGCGCCTGGCATAACGCTCCTCAAAATGCCGCTGTTCGTCTGGACGTGGCTGATCACCGCATACCTGCTGATTGCCGTGATGCCGGTGCTTGCCGGCGCCGTGACCATGCTGCTGACGGATCACTTCTTCGGCACGAGTTTCTTCAGCGCGGCGGGCGGCGGTGACCCGGTGATGTTCCAGCACATCTTCTGGTTCTTCGGTCATCCGGAGGTCTACATTCTCATTCTGCCCGCGTTCGGCATCATCTCGGAAATCATCCCGACCTTTTCGCGCAAACCCCTCTTCGGCTATGAGTCGATGGTGTATGCGACCGCCTCGATCGCTTTCCTCTCGTTCATCGTCTGGGCGCATCACATGTTCACGGTGGGCATGCCGCTCGCCGGGCAGCTCTTCTTCATGCTCTCGACCATGCTGATCGCAGTGCCCACCGGCGTGAAGGTATTCAACTGGAGGACCACGATGTACAAGGGCTCGCTCAGCTTCGAAACACCGATGCTGTTCGCGCTCGCATTTCTTTTCCTGTTCACGATCGGCGGATTTTCCGGCCTGATGCTCGCAATCGTGCCGGCGGACTTCCAATACCAGGACACCTACTTCGTGGTTGCGCACTTCCACTACGTGCTGGTACCGGGCTCGATCTTCGCCATCATGGCGGGCGTCTACTACTGGATCCCGAAGTGGACCGGCCACATGTACAACGAAAAGCTCGGCAAGTGGCACTTCTGGCTGTCGGCCATCTTCGTGAACGTGCTGTTCTTCCCGCAGCATTTCCTCGGACTCGCCGGCATGCCGCGTCGCATACCGGACTACTCCACGCAGTTCACCGACTGGAACATGGTCTCCTCGTTCGGCGGCTTCTGCTTCGGCTTCTCGCAGATCCTGTTCGTGATCGTGATCTGGCAGTGCGTTCGCGGCGGCCAGAAAGCACCGGCGCGCGCGTGGGAAAGCGCGCATGGTCTGGAGTGGGAACTCGCATCGCCCGCGCCCTATCACACCTGGGAAACGGCGCCTGACATGAGCACGATCGCACGCGGCGCCCAGCACTGAAACAATGAGCACCGCCGACCTGGAACTGAAGAGACGGATCAGGAGAAGCACGATCACCTGGACGATCGTGGCGCTCGGATTCTTCTTCGGCTTCATTGCCCTTGCCGTGTGGCGGGCCCGCCCGTGAACGAGCCCGTCAAGCGCGCCAACCGCGAGCTTACTTTCCGGCTTGCCATCATGACGGCGCTCGCCTTCGCGTTTGGATTCGCGCTGGTGCCGCTCTACCGCGTCGTCTGCGTGGTGACGCGCTTCGGCGATCAGAAGGGACTGAGTGAACGCGCCGTCGTGCACGAAGCGCCGGACGTCAACCGGCTCGTCACGGTCGAGTTCATCAGCAATCTTCCGACTTACGGCGCCTGGGAGTTCCGTCCGTCGGTGCAGTCGATGCAGGTGCATCCCGGCAAGCTCTACTCGACGACGTTCTTCGCCCACAACCTGCTGGCCCGCGAAACCACTGCGCAAGCCGTGCCATCGATCGCGCCAGGTTCCGCTGCATCCTATTTCCGCAAGACCGAATGCTTCTGCTTCACGCCGCAGCGTTTCGCGGCCAACGAGGGCCGCGAAATGCCCGTGCGCTTCGTCGTTGATCCGGCACTGCCGAAGGATCTCGACCGCGTGACGCTCGCTTACACGTTCTATGAATTGCCGCGGGTTGCAGCCCGCTGACAAGTCCGTCGCAAAAGGTATATCGAATGGCACAAGATCACTCACATTCCGCCCACGACGCGGCCAAGTACTTCCTGCCTCACGGCACGCACGAAGGCACGTACTGGCCGTTCTTCGGTTCGATCACGCTCTTCGTGCTGATGATGTGCGCGGTGAGCTTCCTCAATGAGTGGGTGACGACTCCGTATGTCTTCCTGCTTGGCGGCGGCATGCTCGCAGTGCTCTTCATCGGCTGGTTCAGCCAGCTGATCAAGGAGAACGAAGCGGGCCTCTACAATCTGCAGGTAGACCGCTCGTTTCGCATGGGGATGATGTGGTTCATCTTCTCCGAAGTGATGTTCTTCGCCGCATTCTTCGGCGCGCTTTTCTACGCGCGGCAGTTCTCCGTGCCGTGGCTCGGTGGCCAGGGCGTGAAGATCCTCTCGAATCTGCTCCTGTGGAAGGACTACGAAGCGGCCTGGCCAACCAATGGCCCAGCGCATGTGGGCGGCAGTTTCGAGACGATTCCGGCCATGGGTATTCCGGCAATCAACACAGCGATCCTGCTCACGAGCGGCGTGACGGTCACCATTGCGCATCATGCATTGCGCGCCGGCCATCGCACGACTCTCAAGATCTTTCTAGCTTTGACTTTCCTGCTCGGATTCACGTTCGTCGGCCTGCAGGCCCACGAATACGGCCATGCGTACTCGGAACTCAATCTGCGGTTGAGCTCCGGCGTGTACGGCTCGACGTTCTTCATGCTGACCGGCTTTCATGGACTGCACGTGACGATCGGCGCAATCATGTTGACGGTGATCTGGCTGCGGACAATGAAAGGGCACTTCACGCCCCAGCGCCATTTCGCGTTCGAAGGCGTGGCCTGGTACTGGCACTTCGTCGACGTGGTGTGGCTCGGGCTCTTCCTGTTCGTGTATTGGTTATAGATGATGATCGCGGGCGACGTCGGGTAGGTCCTTTCGGGACCGCCGTAAATCCGTCCCTGGAGGCTTCGAAAAAAACGTCCTG
>JBGPLJ010000115.1:0-9936 GCA_041486385.1 Steroidobacteraceae bacterium | reverse complement strand
TCCGCGGCGACTATAGAGTCCCGGAGGAACATCGCAACAACCTTCCGGGAGCGCTGGAACGGGCGCTCATGCCTTACCGCAAGCAGGGTCTTTTTTCGGAATTTCCCTTCGGCACGGATTTCACCGCCGAGGAGATCGTGCTCGCCAAGGCGCTGAAGCAATTGAAGGAACGGACATCGACGCGGGTTGGCAAGATGCTGGCGCTCGGCTCGAGTCTCGCGCGCCCCTACATTCCGGAGCGCGTGCGCCCCTATCTCGAGCGCCTTGAGCTCGACCGGCCGGCGCGCTTCGAGGAGAAGCTGATGCGCAATCTCGTGGCCGGCGAACTGACGAAGCTCATCTAGCCCGGGCTAGCCAATATCGTTCGCGGACTTCGACAGGAACGAGAGTTCGGCCGGCGTGCTCGCGCGCCCGAGCACACGATTGCGATGCGGGAAGCGGCCGAACTGCTGGATGATGTCGCGATGCATGCGGGCGAAGCGCAGCACCTCGGAGAACTCGGCGGCGTTGGCGGGTCCAGCCTCGATCGCCAGCTCTTCGAACAGCATCACCGATTCCCGCTGCACGGCCGGACTCTCCGAGTGCTGGAACGGCATATAGAAGAAGATGCGCTCGACCGGCGCAAGCAGCTCGTCGGCGCCGAGCCGCAAGCCCGCGACGGCGAGATCGAGCGCCTGCATGTCATGGCTGAACGCCTGGGCCGTGCCGCGAAAGACATTGCGGCGAAACTGATCGAGCAGAATGATCAGCGACAGCCTGCCGCGGGGCGTGCGCTCCCAGCCTTCGAGTTGTCCCTTGGACGCGAGCTCAACGTCATGCAAAAAGCGGTGAGTGAGCCATTCGTCCCGAGCCTTGATGCTGTCCGGCGTGTCCTCATCGCTCCCGAACCAATAGCCAAATCGACCCCGCATGTTCTCAGGGTGCTCGACGACGTCGGCGAACCAGACTTCGAGTATTTGCCCATGGCGATCCATGGCGAAAGAGTAGCGCAAGCCCCTGAAGTTCGCTGATTCATCCAGCTTTAACCTGCGGGTGCACAGCTGCCACACGTGAGCGGTTATAGTTACGGAAGTTACAATCGCGGCCACGTCACCGGGAGGCCATGCCAATGTCAATGAAGCTTTATGGAGTGATGGGATCGAACAACGTCCGCCGCGCATACGCCGTGGCGCTGCATCTGGACCTGCCGGTTGAGCACATCGACGTCATTCCCCGCACACCGGCGGCGGATACGCCCGAATTCAGGCGCATGAGTCCCGCAGGCCGCGTACCCGCGTTTTCCGACGGCGATTTCGTCACCGACGAGTCGCACGCAATCATGTTGTACCTCGCCTTGGCGAAGCCGAACACGCTGTGGCCCTCGGACCGGAAGTTACGCGCACAGGTGATGCGTTGGATGAGCTGGTCGCTCGCACATTGGAGCGCTGGCTATGGGCCCGTGCAATACGAGCGCGTCATCAAGCCGTTCATTCTCAAAGCTCAGCCCGACCAGGCGGCGATCGATCAGGCCATGCCGATCTTTCACCGGGAAGCGAAGCTGCTGGACACTCACCTCACGGGCAAGCAATGGCTCGTCGGCCCGACGATCACGCTGGCAGATTTCAGCGTGGCGTCAGGGCTGTCCTATGCCGTGCCGGCTAAATTCCCGCTCGAGCCGTATCCGAACATTCGCGAGTGGTACTCGCGCATTGAAGCGCTGCCTGCCTGGCAGAAGACGGCGCCCAAGCTCGGCTGATCAAAGCAGGAGCCGGTGGAGTTATTTGGCGCGCCGGGCCTTCCTGGCCTTTGATCTGCGCGTGCCGACGCTACGTGAGCTGTGGGCTTTGACTCGCTTGGCAGGCCGCGCCTTCGGCTTCGCTTTCGCCTTGACGGGTTTGCGCGTCACCTTCTTCTTCCGGGCAGGCGCGGGCCTTGCCGTTGGGGCCGTCTTGCCGCGCAGCTGATCGATAATCGCGGGATTCTCGAGCGTCGTGATGTCCTGCGTGATGTCTTCATCGCGCGCGATGGTCCGCAACAAACGCCGCATGATCTTGCCGGAGCGTGTCTTTGGCAGATTGTCGGCGAAGCGAATGTCGTCCGGCTTCGCAATCGCACCGAGCTGCTCGCCGACCCACTCGCGCAACTCTTTGGTGAATTCTTCGATGTCGTGGCCGGGACGTACGCCGCGACAGACAACGAAGGCGAACACCGATTCGCCCTTGATTGCGTGCGGCCGGCCGACAACCGCAGCTTCCGCCACGCGCACGTGCGCCACCAGCGCCGATTCGATTTCCATGGTACCGAGACGGTGGCCAGCGACGTTCAGCACATCGTCGATACGGCCCATGATCCAGTAGTAGCCGTCGGCGTCGCGGTGCGCGCTGTCGCCCGCAACGTAGTAGCGATTCTGAAATTTCTCCCAATACGTGGAAATGTAGCGATGGTTGTCGCCCCAGATCGTGCGCAGCATCGCCGGCCAGGGTTTCTTGATGACGAGATAGCCGCCCGCGTCCGTCTTCGTCACGGGATTGCCCTCCTCATCGACAATATCGGCAACGATGCCGGGCAGCGGGCGCGTGCAGGAGCCAGGCTTGGTGGCCGTCACGCCCGGCACCGGAGAAATCATGATCGCGCCGGTTTCGGTCTGCCACCAGGTATCGACCACCGGGCAGCGGCCTTTGCCGATCGTCTGCTGGTACCAGATCCAGGCCTCCGGATTGATGGGTTCGCCGACGCTTCCGAGCAGGCGCAGCTTCGACAAGTCGTACTTCGCCGGAAGATCGTCGCCCAGTCGCATGAGTGAGCGAATGAGCGTTGGCGCCGTGTAGAAAATGGTGACCGCGTGCTCCTGACACATCTTCCAGATACGCCCGCCGTCGGGGTACGTCGGCCCGCCTTCGTACATGACGACCGTCGCGCCGGCGGCGAGCGGTCCATAGGCGACGTAGCTGTGGCCGGTTACCCAGCCAATGTCCGCCGTGCACCAGAAAATATCCCAGTCGTTGAGATCGAACACCCAAAGACAACTGGTCTTCGCGCCGAGCAGATACCCCGCCGTGGAATGCTGAATACCTTTCGGCTTTCCGGTCGAGCCGGAGGTGTAGAGAAGAAAGAGCGGATGTTCGGCGTTGACCCACTCGGGCTCGCATTCCGCGGACTGCTGAGGGACGAGATCGTGCCACCAGAGATCGCGGCCCTTCCTCATCGGTACGGATTCGCCGGTACGTTGGAGCACCAGGACCTTTTCGATGGTGGGACAGGCGCCCTCGAGCGCCTTGTCGCAGGCCGCCTTGAGCTCGACGACGTGGCCGCCGCGGTAGCCGCCGTCGGCCGTAATGAGAAGCCGTGCGCCAGCGTCTTCGATACGATCTTTCAACGACAGCGCCGAGAATCCGCCGAACACCACGGAATGAATCGCGCCGATGCGCGCGCAGGCGTGCATGGCGATGACCGCTTCGGGAACCATCGGCATGTAGATGACAACCCGATCGCCCTTATGGATGCCGAGTGACTTGAGCGTGTTTGCACAGCGACAGACTTCAGCATGCAGTTGAGCGTAGGTGAGCTTGCGGACTTCGCCGGGCTCGCCTTCCCAGATGATGGCTGTCTTGTTGGCCTTCGATGCGAGATGCGCATCGACGCAGTCGTAGGAAATGTTGAGGTCGCCATCGATGAACCACCGGTAGTTCGGTGCGTGGGATTCATCGAGCGTCGTGTGAAAGGTGCGGTGCCAGTGAAGATGCTCGCGCGCGAGGTCGCCCCAGAATTCCACATGATTGTGTGCGGCGCGGGCATGCAGAGCCTCGAGATCGGTCGGCTTCAACCGGGCACGGGCGGTAAAGGCTGCTGTGGGCGGAAACCTGCGCGCCTCCAGCAATGCCGATTCGATGTTTTTCGTTGGCCCGCGCTTCGACGACATGGCAGCTCCTTAAGTCAAAATACATCAATGCGGCCGCTCGGCGAGCATAGCTGAGCGCGCAGGCATCGCAACCGGACCATTGATGGTGTAGAAAGCATCCCACCCTGTCGGGAGTCAGCCGTGCGTACCAATCGACTTGCGACGCCGAGTCTCGCCTGTCTTTGGCTGGCAGCCCTCCCTGTGCACGCCGAAGATTGCAAGGTCACCGCTCAACGCACGGCCTCAGCGCCACTCACCGGCATTGAGCGCGTTGAAATCGTAGCGGGCGCCGGCGATCTGCATGTGCTCGGTTCCGCCACGGCGACGACTGCCGAAGCGCGCGCCCGCGCCTGTGCATCGAGCGAGGAAGTCCTGGCGGCACTCGATATCCAGATCGAGCGCCGCGACAAGGTATTGCACATCGCAACCACGGCGCCGGGCACGAGCGTCTTCAAGTTCTTCGGCCGCTCGCCGGTGGCGCTGCTCGATCTCACCGTGACGATTCCCGCCGGCCTGCCCGTGACGCTCACCGACACGAGCGGTGATCTCAAGGTCGCAGGGGTGGCCGCGCTCGATCTCAAGGACGACTCGGGCGACATCAACGTTCACGATATCGCGCACGACGTGAGCATCGACGACAAGTCCGGCGACCTCACCGTAACCAACGTCAAGGGCAGCGTCATCTTGCGCGACACCTCGGGCGCGATGACGGTGAAGAACATCGGCGGCTCGGTCGAAGTGCTAGCCGATGGATCAGGCGACATCACCGTCGAAGAGATCGGCCGCGATTTCATCGTGCATCAGCACGGAAGCGGTGAAATCAATTTCAGCCGCGTACACCGGATGGTCCAGATTCCGTCACGCAGACCTTAGCTGGGCCCCGATCGCGCGCTCACGCCCCCAATTCAGCCAGCAGCCGCGCAATCATGTCTTCGGCCTGCGCGAGATAGCCGCCGCCGAAGAGATTGAGGTGATTGAGCACGTGATAGAGGTTGTAGAGCGTGCGCCGCGTGCCGGCGGCCTGATCGAGCGGCCAAGTGGAGTGATAGGCCGTATAGAAGCGATTGCCAAAGCCGCCGAAGAGCCGCGTCATCGCGATGTCCGTCTCGCGGTCTCCGTAGTACACCGCGGGATCGAAGATCACGGGCCGGCCGCCTGCGTCAACATTCCAATTCCCGCCCCAAAGGTCGCCGTGCAATAGCGACGGCACGGGCTGATAGCTCGTGAAAAACGCATCCATCAGCTCCAGCAGCCGTGCGCCTCGCGCTTGCAGCGCGCCGCCGTGGCCGTTCCTCGCGGCGAGGTCCAATTGGAAGCGCAGGCGTTGCTCGCGGAAGAAAGTCGGCCAGTGCGCGTGCAGCGTGTTGATCTGTGGCGTGCTACCAATCGTATTGTCGCGCGTCCAGCCGAATTCACGGGCGAGCATTCGATGCTGCCACGCGAGTTGCTCGCCCAATTGCGCCTCGGAATCCTGGCGCGCCACGCCGAAGTCGATCCATTCGAGCGCCAGGTAGGCGACGTCACCGGAGATTCCCACGGCGAGCGGTCGGGGCACACGCACGGCTTGCGCGGCGGCGAGTTCTTCGAGACCAGCTTGCTCCGCCTCGAACATCGTGAGGTGTGCGGGTGCGGAAAGTTTGACGAAGACCGATCCGGAATCCGTCGGCCAACGCCACGCTTCGTTGATGTCACCGCCACCAACCCGCGCGGATGGACGCGGCGCAACCCGCAAGCCGAGTTGCTGCGACAGTTGGGCCGAGATTGCTTCAAAGTTGGGGGAGGACATCGCGTTCCCTCTCCCCTTTTTAGGGGAGAGGGTTAGGGTGAGGGGATTCGACCGAGGGTTAGGGTGAGGGGTTTCGCCCGAGGGTTAGGGTGAGGGGTCACGCAATTCCCGTCGCCGCCATCCGCTCCGCCTGGCGCTTCAACATCGCTCCGAACTTCTGGCGCTCGTAGAAATCAAGCAGGGCGGACAGATCCGGCGCACGGCGTTCGATGTCCGCGACGCCGGCGACGATCGGCATATCACACGCTATTGTTGTCAGCCGCCGCGCGAGAAACGCCGCCTCGCGGTGATCGCGGAGCTTCTGCGCGACCGCCGCCGCGCCCCGCATCTTGAGCGTCGGGATGCGATCGAGATTCGCGTAGATATCCTCGAGCGAGGTGAATTCCTTCAGGATCGTTGCAGCGGTCTTGGGACCGATGCCCGGCACGCCCGCGATGTTGTCGACACTGTCGCCCATGAGCGCGAGAAAATCGGCCATGCGCTCGGGGACGACACCGAAGCGCTCTTCCATGTCGTGGTAGTGATACTTCTCGCCCGCCGAGTAATCCCAGAACACATCGCCGTCGCGCACGAGTTGCGACAGGTCCTTGTCGCGCGTCACGAGCGTCGAGCGCAGGCCGCGGCTGCGCATGCGCACCGCCAGCGTGCCGATGATGTCGTCCGCTTCGTATTCGTCACTCGAGAATCCGGCGAGGCCAAGATACGTGCAGAGCTCGCGGCACAGCTCGAACTGCCGCTTGAGATCCTCGGGCGCGGGTTCGCGATTCGCCTTGTAGGCCGGGTAGATGCGATTGCGAAACGAACTCTCGAGACTCTCATCGAAAGCGATCGCAATGTGCTTCGGGCGAACTTCCTCGATGAGATCGCCGAGAAAGCGCGCGAATCCATAGAGCGCGTGCGTCGAATTGCCGTCGCCGTCCGCCATCGAGGGCGGCATCGAGTAGTAGGCGCGGAAAACGAAGTACGAGGCATCGACGAGGTAAACCATGGCGTCGGAGTCTAGCGCGCTTGTAGGATGGTGGGGTCAGACCCCATGGGGTCTGACCCCAGGAGGTCCTATGACGCGTCGCTATCGTTGGTTTGCGGTGTTCGCTGCGGCTCTTGCAGCGTTCATCGCTTTGCCGGTTTCAGCGGAACCATCCGACTCGGCGCCAAGCTACCGGGTTACCAAGACCGTAGTCCTCGGTGCCCCCGACCGTTGGGACTATGTGGTCTTCGACAGCGGATCGCACCGGGTTTTCGTTGCCCATGGCGATCACGTAGCGGTCGTCGATGGCAAGTCGGGCAAGATCCTCGGACAGGTTGGCACCTTTCCGGGCGGCACGCACGGCACCGCGATCGTAAGCGCCACCGGGCGTGGCTATACCGACGACGGTCACGCCGGCATGGCGTACTCCTTCGACCTCGCGACACTCAAGGTCGTCAAGGAGATCAAGGCCGAAGCAGACGCCGATGGCATCGTCTTCGACTCCGTGAGCGGTCATGTCTTTGTGATCAACGGCGACTCGGCCAAACTGACGGTGATCGATCCGCGGACCGATTCCGTCATTGCGACCATTGCCGCTGGTGGCGGGCTCGAAATCGGCGTAGCCGGAGGCAACGGCAAACTGTATGTTGACGGCGCCGAGCACAACGAGATCGTGCGGATCGACACGGCGACCAACCAGGTGGACGCGCATTGGCCGATCCCCAATTGCACGAGTCCACATGGACTCGCGGTCGACCGGGAGACGCATCGGCTGTTCGCGAGCTGCATCAATAGCACGCTCATCGTGGTGAATGCCGATGACGGCACAACTGTGGCGAGCCTGCCGATAGGCCTCGGCACCGATACGGCCGCTTTCGATACCAAGCGCAAGGTGATCTTCAGTTCCAATGGCAGGGATGGAACGATCTCGGTCATCAAGGAAGTGAACGCGAATAATTATGTCTCGATGGGCAGCATC
This sequence comes from Steroidobacteraceae bacterium, assembly GCA_041486385.1. Classification (GTDB taxonomy): domain Bacteria; phylum Pseudomonadota; class Gammaproteobacteria; order Steroidobacterales; family Steroidobacteraceae; genus JBGPLJ01. The sequence continues at coordinate 2,327 of JBGPLJ010000115.1, read as the reverse complement.
CAGACCCAGCGGACCGCGCGCACCATGGCCGTCGATTCCGCGAGCGGGCGAATCTATCTGGCGGCGGCGGATATCGACACAAAGGCAGCGCCGGTCAACGGCCGGCCGGCTTTGGTTGCGGGATCGTTGAAGTTGTTGTTTCTTGACCCCTCACCCTAACCCTCTCCCCTTGAAAGGGGAGAGGGAACAGAGAGCGGGGGAAATCAGGACAACCAGCGCTGGATGCGGTCGTGTAGCGGGCTCGAGCGCGGAAAGTGCGCGAGCAGATATTCCATCTGATCGGCAAGCACCCGGCGGCCCTTGAGGAATATGTATTCCGCGTAGGTCGGCGTGAATGGGACTGCGAGCAGCTCCATCTTCGCCTGTTCGGGCGTACGCGACGCCTTCGCGTTGTTGCAGCGGCGGCAGGCGCTCACCACGTTGTTCCAGCTGTCCGAGCCCCCCTGACTGAAGGGACGGATGTGGTCGCGCGACAGCTGCGCCGACGGGAAACGCATGCCGCAGTACATGCACAGGTAGGCGTCGCGGCGGAACAGCGTCTGGTTGTTAAGGGGCGGCGTGTAGTCCGAGCGCGTGTTGCCCGGGTTATGGGTATGGCCGATGGTCGCGACGATCGAATTCACGTCGACGATCGTGCGCATGCCGCTGCGCGCGTTGGTGCCGCCAAATAGCTGGTATAGGCGCGAACCGCACACATAGGCGACCTGGCCCATGTGATAGAGCCGGGCGGCTTCCTTGTAGTCGATCCACTCGAGCGGCATGCCGGCAACGTCGGCGCGCAGGACCTGCTGCGACAAACCCGCGCCCACGCGGCTGCGCACGATGAAACTATCGTGTACATCAAGGGCATTCGGCGGCTGGCCGATCAATTTCACCTTACGGGTCTCCACTCAAGAAAAGGGCGGGCATGCGGCGCGTACCCACCATGTAAGATACGGCAGGAATGTGCAATAATTCAATGTCATAGAATTAAGCTAAGAAGCCGCACTACCGACCTGCTTTGCGCTCCCAAACGAGCCCCAATCTGGCGTCCCAGGACGCCGCTCCCCGGAGGACCGACGTGCCAATCACCATTGGTGTGGTGAAGGAAACTGCGCCTAACGAGACGCGCGTCGCGCTCGTGCCTGAGGTAACCGCCAAATTCGCGGCCCTCGGCGCGCGCGTGCTGGTTGAGAGGCTGGCGGGAGAGGCTGCCCAGTTTCCGGACTCGCTCTACAAGAATACCGAATTCGCCGACAGCGCCGCCGCCGTGCTCTCGCAGGCCGATGTGCTGGTCAAGGTGGCTCCGCCAAGCCTCGCTGAAATCGCGCAGTTGCGGTCAGGGAGCCTGGCCGTTGGATTCATGCAGGCCCATGCGAAGCTCGACGAAGTGCACGCCATGAAGGAGCGCGGCATTACGAGTCTGGCGATGGAATTGATTCCGCGCATCTCGCGCGCGCAGTCGATGGACGCGCTGTCCTCGCAGGCAGCGGTCGCCGGCTATAAGGCCGTGCTGATCGCGGCGAATCTGCTTGACCGATTCTTCCCGATGCTGACGACCGCGGCCGGCACGATCCGTCCGGCGCAGGTGCTCGTGATCGGCGCGGGCGTTGCCGGGTTGCAGGCCATCGCAACGGCAAGAAGGCTGGGCGCAGTCGTCGAGGCCTACGACGTACGCAGCGCAACGCGCGAACAGGTCAAGTCGCTCGGCGCCAAGTTCGTCGAAACCGGCGTTTCCGCGGAAGGCACGGGTGGCTACGCCCGCGAACTCACGGCGGAAGAAAAGGCAAAGCAGCAGGAAGCGCTCAATGCGCGCATTGCGGTTGCCGACGCGGTCATTACTACGGCCTCCGTACCCGGACGCCGCGCGCCCGTGATCATTTCGCGCGCCGCGGTCGAGCGCATGAAGCCCGGCGCGCTCATCATCGACGTCGCTGCCGAACAGGGCGGCAACTGCGAGCTCACGCGGGCCGGCGAAACCGTCAAGCTCGGCTCCGTACGGGTCGTTGGACCGCTGAATCTCCCGAGCCAGGTCGCGTATCACGCGAGCGAAATGTACGCGCGCAACCTCTTCAATCTGCTGAAGCCCGCCATCGACAAGGGCGAGCTCAAGATCGACTGGAACGACGAGGTCTTCGCGCAGTCCTGCGTCACGCACGCGGGCGAGATCAAGCACGAAGCAACACGTAAAGCGGTGGGTGGGGCATGAGGGGTCAGAAATGATAGACGGAATAATCGCTTTATATATCTTCATGCTCGCGGCCTTCACCGGCTACGAGGTGATCGCACGCGTGCCGGTCATCCTGCACACACCGCTGATGTCGGGCTCGAATTTCGTGCACGGCATC
>JBGPLJ010000114.1:0-10011 GCA_041486385.1 Steroidobacteraceae bacterium | reverse complement strand
CTGAACGAGGACAAATACGCGCGCGGAGCCGCGGCTCGTCCGTGCCATCAATGCCGCCGCAGCGCCGCCCAGTGCGATTCCGCACAGAACGCTCGCCAGCATTGTGGCGAACGCGAAGATGCTGCTGCCAAGGATGTGACTCAGCATGCGCGTCCACAGCACCTCATAGACAAACGACACAGCCCCGGATACGAGCATGAGGGGCAGGATCCAATGCGGACCGCGCGCGAACAGTGGCGCGGCGTATGCCGCATGCGGCGCGTTCGCAGGCAGACTGTCGTAGCCCACGGATGCACGAGCGGGTTCGCCGCGTGCGAGAGTCGCCGCAATCAGGCACACCACGACATTGATGCCGGCTCCCACCCAGGTTGTTGCGCGCAGGCCGAAATTCGGTAACAGCAGGAATCCCGCGAGGAGCGCCCCGGCCACGGCGCCCGCAGTGTTACCCGCGTAGAGGAGGCCAATGCGACGGCCAACGTCGCGCTCACCGCGCACGACGTGTCGCGCGAGGAGCGGCAGTGTGGCGCCCATGAGCGCGGTCGGCAGGCCGAGCGCAAGCAGGCCACCGGCCATATAGAAGAGAGAGCTGCCGAAACCCGCGCTCGACGGTGGCTCCGTGCGGTGGCCGATTGCCGCGATCAAAATCCATTCGAGTCCCGCGATGAGGGGTGATACCGCGAGTGCGGTTAGCGCAATAGCCAATTCAAAGCGACTGTATGCGAGCAGGGGACGCGCGATCCGCGGCAGCCAGAACTCGATAGCCGCAGCGCCCGCGGCGAGTCCGGCCATGTAGGCGGCGAGTACGGTCGCAACCGCCAGTTCCGCGGTACCAAAGACGAGGGAGAACTGCCGCAACCAGGCGGTCTGATAGATGAGCGCTGCGGTGCCGGAGAGCACGAAGCAGAGCGCCACGCCCGCAAGTGAGAGGCCGCGCGGTCCGGCTACAATTTCAGAAGTCGTCGGCCCGCCATTCGTGCGACCGTGTCGGCCTTGCTGAGACATGGGCGCGCAGTCTAGCTTGATCTTGTAGGCTGCGGGCGCGGCAACCGGCCTATCGGTCAAGGGGATTCTCAAGATGGCGGCGTTTCAGGCATCCGGTGTCATCACACTGACAACCGATTTCGGACAGGAGGGGCCCTTCGTCGCGACGATGAAGGGACGCATCCTCGGCCGCTATCTGGCCGCGCGCATTGTCGATGTGACGCATGAGATCGTCGTGCACTGGCCAGTCGAGGCAGGATTCTGGCTGGCGAGGTCGTATCCGTATTTCCCGGTCGGCACGGTGCATGTCGCTGTCGTCGATCCGGGCGTCGGTACGGAGCGTGACATTGTGGCGGTGCTCGCCGAGGGGCATGTCTTTCTGGCGCCCGACAACGGCTTGCTGTCGCCGGTGCTGGCGCGCGTGAAACAGCCGCTTGCGTACCGCGTGACGGCGCGCCATCTGGAACGTTTTGCGCTGGGTGTGCCGAGCGCGACGTTTCACGGCCGCGATATTTTTGCACCGCTCGCCGCGGAGCTTGCCGCCGGGCGCTGTCAACCCGAGGAGCTGGGTCGTCTGACCGACGATGTCGCGGTCGGCTGGACGGATGAAGCCGAGCGCGGCCCGCAGGGAGTTCGCGGCGTCGTGATCACGATCGATCACTTCGGCAATCTGATCACGAATATCGACGGGGAATTGCTTGCGGATTTCGCCCGGCCGGTGGTGCGCGCGGGCAATCGCACGCTGCCTCTGAAACGTACCTACGGTGAAATGAAACCCGGCGACTATCTCGCTCTGATCAACTCGTTTGGCGTCCTCGAGATCGCCCGGGCCGAACAAAGTGCTGCGGAAGGGCTCGGTCTGGGGCGCGGCGCACCTGTCAGTGTTACCTCAGAGTAGCGTTATAAGCTACTGAAATATAAAGCTAATAGTAGGCCTGCCGTGCGAGCCGGACGGGATTTTCCCGGATCAATAAAAAGTGTCTTTGGCGCTGCATTAGGGTCTTGAACCTGATCCCAATTCGTATATAGTCCGCAGCCTCTTCGCCTGACGGAAACAGGGCGATCTCACTGATCTCACTGGCTTTTTCGCCAGTTACGACACTTGGAACATGAGCGAGCGCGACGGGGAACACTTCGACATCGACGACGACTTCCTGGCGGAACAAGACGAGCCGCAGGAATTCGATCGGCTGCTCGATCGCGTGGATCGGCGCGTGAAACCGACCGGCAAACGTGGCAAAGCCGCGTGGAGCCGGCTCGAAGACGTGCTCGCTGAGCGCAGACTGGAAAAAGAGCTGCGCGAGTTCTACGAAGAAGACAAGTAGTTCGATTCCCAAAGCAAGCACGACTCGAGTCTCCCGGCACGAAGTGGCAGGGCGGACCGGATCGGTGCGCGTATTTGCGGTGAGACTCAAAGACGAGGACGAAGAGCACATGACAGGCGCGACGACTTCACGCTGGGTGATCCTGAAGTTCGGCGGCACGAGCGTGTCGACGGCTGACAACTGGCGCAATATTGCCAACATCGTCCGCGCGCGGATCGCGGCAGGGTTTCGCCCCCTCATCGTGCATTCCGCGGTCTCCGGCGTGACCGACCGCCTCGAGGCGCTGCTACTCGCCGCGATGCAGGGTTCGCACGCGACTCTGCTCGATGAGCTTGTTCAAAAGCACCGGACTCTGGCACGCGACCTTGGCGTTGAGCTGCCCGCGGCGAGTGAACGCAGGTTCCTGGAACTGCGCGACACGCTCGCAAGACTCTCAGGGGCCCCTGCCGTCAGTGACCGGCTGCGCGCGCAGGTAATGGCCAACGGCGAGTTGCTGGCGACCGAACTCGGCGTGGCATTTCTGGCAAGCGACGGCATGAATGTCGAGTGGCTCGACGCGCGTCGCGCGCTGCATGCCCAAGCAAGCATGGGTCGGCACGAGCGCGCAAGCATGTTGTCGGCCACCTGTGATTTCGCGCCGGACAGCGAGCTGCAGCGGCGTTTGGCGTCCGCCCCTGCCGACCGCGTCATCGTGACTCAGGGCTTCATTGCGAGTGACGACGCGGGCGACACTGTGCTGCTCGGGCGCGGCGGCTCCGACACATCGGCGGCATATTTCGCGGCGAAGCTCGCCGCCGAGCGTCTCGAGATCTGGACCGATGTACCCGGCATGTTCAGCGGCAACCCACGCACGATTCCGAGCGCGCGGCTCCTCAAAGCCCTGCACTACGACGAGGCTCAGGAGATCGCGAGCAACGGCGCAAAGGTCCTGCATCCGCGCTGCATCCTGCCGGTACGCCAGTACGCAATCCCGCTGCACATATACGCCACGCAGATGCCCGACCAGCCTGGAACCATCATCTCTGCATCGCCCGGCGAGAGTGCGGCGCAGGTGAAGGCGATCTGCGTCAAAAAGGGCATCACGCTCGTATCGCTCGATAGTCCAGGCATGTGGCATCAGGTTGGATTTCTCGCCGATGCCTTCCAGGTGTTCAAAGCGCACGGCTTGTCGGTCGACCTGGTTTCCACGTCGGAAACCAACGTCACGGTGTCGCTCGATCCGCAGGCCAATGCACTCGATCCGTCGATTGTTGACGCTCTGGTGCGCGATCTTGCCGATCTGTGCCGCGCGCAGGTGATTGGCCCGTGCGCGTCGCTCAGTCTCGTGGGACGCAACATACGCGGCATCCTGCATGACCTGGGTGAAGCGTTCGAGCTGTTCGAAGAGCAGAAGATCTACCTTGTCAGCCAGGCCGCGAACGATCTCAATTTCACCTTTGTGATCGATGAGGCGCAGGCCGATCGCCTGGTACAGCAACTGCACGATCTGCTGATTCGCCCTGGCAGGGCGGACCGCATCTGGGGCCCAACCTGGGAGCAATTGCATGCGCCGGCGCAATCCGCACGCGCCGTGTTGACGCCATGGTGGTCCGTGCAACGTGCGCGTCTTGAGGAATTGGCGGCGCAACACCACTGTGCCTACGTGTACGACGCAGCCACGATCAATGCGAATTGCCGCGCGTTGCAGAGGATGGCTTCCGTCGAACGGGTCTTCTATGCGCTCAAGGCTAACCCGCACCCGGAGATTCTGCGCCTGGCGACGGCGGCCGGGCTCGCGCTCGAATGCGTGTCCCAGGGCGAAGTTGAGCACGTGTTGCGCCTCCTGCCGGCACTTGCGCGCGATCGGATTCTCTTCACTCCCAACTTCGCGGCGCGCACCGAGTACGAGTTTGCGCTCAGGGCCGGCGTCTGGCTGACGCTCGATAATCTGCATCCGCTGGAACACTGGCCGGAACTTTTTCGCGGGCGCGACATCATCGTGCGCATCGATACCGGCTTCGGCCGCGGTCATCACGAACATGTGCGTACGGCGGGCGTGCACTCGAAATTCGGCATTCCGACCTTTGAGCTTGACGAGCTCGAACGACTCGCGCGCGCCGCCGGGGTGAACATTGTTGGCCTGCATGCGCACAGCGGCAGCGGAATCTTCAATGTCGCCAACTGGTCCGAGACTGCGGCTCTGCTCGCGCGTCTCGCCGGGCGGTTCGCGTCGGTGCGCTACATCAACGTCGGCGGCGGCATTGGAGTGCCCGAGAAGTCATCGCGTGCGCCGGTTGATCTGGCGGAGCTCGACGGCGTTCTCGGTCAGGTGAGTGCCGCGCATCCGGCGCTGCGTTTCTGGATGGAGCCGGGGCGCTTTGTGGTCGCACACGCGGGCGTGCTGGTTGCCGAGGTTACCCAAATCAAGGGCAAGGGTGATGTGCGTTACGTTGGCATCACGACCGGGATGAATTCTCTGATCCGGCCGGCCTTGTACGGGGCGTGGCACGAGATCGTGAATCTCACGCGGCTCGATAAGCCCGCGACCGAGACCTACACGGTGGTGGGTCCCATCTGCGAGAGCGGTGATCAGCTTGGAGCCGACCGCGTGCTGCCCCCGACCGTCGAGGGTGACGTGCTCCTCATAGCGAATGCGGGCGCTTACGGTCACGCGATGAGTTCGCACTACAATCTGCGGCCACCGGCCATTGAAATCGTCATATAGAAATCGTCATATAGTGATCAATGAGTGGCATTTCCTGCGTTGAGGTTCGCGTGACAGCTTCAGGTCAAGTCTGATGGCCGCAGCCGTTGGCATCATTGGCTGGCGTGGCATGGTGGGGAGCGTCCTCCTCGAACGCATGCGCGCGGAACGCGACTTCGATTTCATCGAACCCGTATTCTTCAGCACGTCGCAGGCGGGCAGCGCCGGTCCGACAATCGGCCGCGCGACGGGAGCAGTGCGCGACGCCATGAATGTGGCGGAGCTCGCCAAGCTCGACATTATCGTCTCTTGTCAGGGAGGCGATTTCACGAGCGAGATCTTTCCACAGTTGCGTGCTGCTGGCTGGGATGGTTACTGGATCGACGCGGCGTCGACGCTGCGCATGAATGACGATGCGATCATCATTCTGGATCCGGTGAACCTGGATGTCATCGAGGACGCCCTTGAGCGCGGCGTCCGCAACTTCATCGGCGGCAATTGCACCGTGTCGCTCATGCTGATGGCGATGGGGGGATTGTTCCGTGAAGGTCTGGTCGAGTGGCTGACGAGCATGACCTATCAAGCCGCCTCCGGCGCCGGCGCCCGGCACATGCGAGAGCTTTTGCAGCAAATGGGCGCCGTGCACCGCTCGGCCGAAGCGTTGCTCGCCGATCCAGCGAGTTCGATTCTCGATATTGATCGCAAAGTGAGCATGACCCTCAGATCGCAAGCCCTCGTGAAAGAGCAGTTTGGCGCGCCGCTCGCGGGGAGTCTCATCCCGTGGATCGACAAGGATCTGGGCAATGGCCAGAGCCGCGAGGAATGGAAGGCCTTCGCGGAGGCCAACAAGATTCTGGGGTTCGATCACAAGCCGGTCCCGATCGACGGCATCTGCGTGCGCATCGGCGCCATGCGCTGCCACAGCCAGGCGCTCACGATCAAGCTGAAGCAGGATCTGCCGCTGATTGATATCGAGCGCATCCTGGTGGCTGCAAACGACTGGGTCAAAATCATTCCAAACGAACGTGAAGCATCCATGAGCGAGCTGTCTCCGGCAGCCGTGAATGGCACGCTGCATATTCCGGTGGGACGGCTGCGCAAGCTCCCGATGGGAGGCGAATACCTCACGGCATTCACCGTCGGCGATCAGCTGCTCTGGGGAGCGGCGGAACCGCTGCGCAGAATGCTCCGGCTCCTCGTTGACGAGAACTGAGCCTGGCGCACGCACGGATCCTTACTTGCGATTCGTGTGCCGTGATTGAAGTTCGTCGACGATCCGCATGAGCGAAAGATTGCGGCTCTTCAGCAGCAGCAGTACGTGATAGATGAGATCCGCGCATTCCGCGATGACTTCGAGGTCTTCGCCGCTGGCGCTCGCGAGCGCGAGTTCGAGTCCTTCTTCACCAACCTTTTGCGCAATGCGCTTGGCTCCCTGGCTGGCAAGGCGCGCGGTGTAGCTGCCCTCCGGTTGCTGCGCTATGCGCTCAGCGATGATGCGCTCGAGCTCGGCAAGGAAGACAAGCTTGCCCGCATCGGTCTGCATGGCCTCGCTGAAGCACGTGGGCGTCCCCTTGTGACAAACCGGTCCGTCCGGAATGGCCTGGATCAGAATAGTGTCGTTGTCACAATCGGGCGCCGCGCTGATGACATTCAGGTAGTTGCCGGACGTTTCGCCCTTCAACCACAAAGAACTGCGGCGCCGGCTGAAAAACACGACCCGGCCCGTATCGAGCGTCGCGCGCAGCGCGTCACGATTCATGAAGCCCAGCATCAGGACGCTGCCATTGACGGCGTGCTGTACGACGGCAGGGAGCAAGCCGATACCCTTATCCCAATCGAGCTCAAGGATCTGCTCGGGAGTCATGAACGCACCTCGATGCCTTGACGCCGCAGGTAGTGCTTGAGCGTTGGGATTTCGATGTCCCCCGCATGAAAAACGCTGGCCGCGAGCGCGCCGTCGACATGGGCATCCATGAAGACGGTCCGAAAGTGATCAGGTGCGCCCGCGCCGCCCGATGCTATCAGAGGCACTGAGCATGCGGCGCGCGCTGTGGCGAGTTGCCGGATGTCGTAGCCTTGCCGCACACCGTCGCTCGCCATGCAGTTGAGCACGATTTCGCCGGCGCCGCGGCTTTGAGCTTCGACGATCCAATCGATGGTTGCGCGTTCCGTAGCGCGCGTTCTCGTCGGGTCGCCGGTGAACTGATGCACCTGGTATCCCGTGGCAGTGGTCTGGCTGTCAACGCCGACAACGACGCATTGCGAGCCAAAGCGCACGCTCAGTCGATTGATCAGATCCGGATCGGCGAGCGCCGGAGAGTTCACCGAAATCTTTTCCGCACCGGCACCGAGTACTTCCTCGGCATCGGCAACGGAACGGATGCCGCCGGCGACACAGAAGGGGATATCGAGCACGCGCGCGACGCGGGTGACCCAGCCGCGATCGACCGAGCGGCCTTCGGGGCTCGCCGTAATATCGTAGAAGACAAGCTCGTCAGCGCCGTTGTCACGGTAGCGCTCGGCGAGTTCCAGGATGTCGCCAACGATCCGATGTTCGCGGAAGCGCACGCCCTTGACGACCATTCCGTCACGCACATCGAGGCAGGGAATTATGCGTTTGGCAAGAATGGCCGCAGCTCCTCAAGAGCGATCCGATCTTCCAGCAGGGCCCTGCCGCTGATGGCGGCGGCGAGCCCGATGGTCGCAAGCGCATGCAGATCCGCGGCATCGCGAATGCCACCGGATGCCTGCCATTCAAGGCGCGGATAGCGCCGCACAGCCTCCGTGTAAAGTTCGAGATTGGGTCCATCAAGCATGCCGTCGCGCCCGACGTCGGTGCACAGTACATGGCGGACGCCGTGTTGCATCAGTGCCGCCACCGCATCCCAGAGGCAAATCGACGTCTGCTCGCGCCAGCCGTGCGTCGCAGCGCGTGGAGTGCCGTGCAAATCGATGCGCACATCGAGCGCCGCTGTCACTCGCTGAGCGCCGAATGCCTGGACCAGCGCGGCGACTTCGAGCGGCGCACTGACAGCGAGGCTGCCGAGTACGGCGCGCGCAGCGCCACGCTTGAGGCAGGCCTCCACGGCCGCGCGTGTGCGCAGCCCGCCGCCGACCTGCAGGTGTACCTTGGCCGCCGCCGCGAGGGCATCGAGCGTTGCACTGTTCGTCGCGGCGCCGTCGCGGGCAGCGTCAAGGTCCACGACATGCACCCAGTCCGCCCCCCAACTGCGATAGCGCTCGAGCAGGTCCTGCGGTGCGCAGGGGAATACCGTTTCCGCGCTGAAGTCCCCCTGGCGCAGGCGCACGCACTTGCCGCCGCGTAGATCGATCGCCGGTATAAGGCGCATCAGCCGAGCCTCAGGAAGTTCGCGAGAATGCGTGCGCCCGTTCCCGCCGAACGCTCCGGGTGAAATTGCGTGCCGAAGAAGTTATCGCTTTCGACCGCGGCGGAAAATTGCTCGCCGTAGCCGCAACTCGCGATCGTCGACGCGTTGCAGGGCACGGCATAGCTATGAACGAAGTAGACGTACTCACCCGCTGCCACACCTTTGAGCAGCGGACTTGCGCGTTCGATCGCAAGCTGATTCCAGCCCATATGCGGTACCGGTCGCTCAGGTGCCACACGCAGGCGTGTCGCTGTGCCCGCGAGTGCACCGATGCATCGCGCGTTGCCTTCCTCCGAATGCTCGAAGAGCAGCTGCATGCCGAGGCAGATGCCAAGTACCGGCTGCTTGAGGCTTGCGATGACCTTGACCAGGCCACTGCGTTCGAGGCGCGACATCGCATCGGCGGCTGCGCCGACGCCAGGCAGCACGACGTGAGTCGCATTGCGCACAGTGGTGGCATCGCAACTCAAGGTCGGAGCGCAGTCGAGCCGCTCGAGTGCAAAGCGCAATGAAGCGATATTGGCGCCGCCATTGTCGATGATGACGACTCGCATGGCGCTACAGCGTTCCCTTGCTGCTCGGTAGCTCGGCGCCCTCCACGCGGATCGCCTGGCGCAGCGCACGGCCGACTCCCTTGAAACAACTCTCCACCATGTGATGGGTGTTTTCGCCGGTCACGCGGATATGGATCGCCGCACCCAGCGCATCGGCGAGCGACCGAAAAAAGTGCGGCACGAGTTCCGTCGGCAGCTCGCCGACGCGCTCGCGCGCGAACTTGCCTTCAAAGACGAGGTAGGGCCGGGCAGAGAGATCGATGGATACATGCGCCTCGGCCTCATCCATCGGCAGAACGAAGCCATAGCGGCCAATTCCTCGCTTGTCACCAAGCGCCTGTCTCAATGCCGCCCCGAGCGCGAGCGCGCAATCCTCGACGGTGTGATGCTCGTCGACGTTGAGATCACCCTCACAGTTGAGCGACAGCGAGAACCCGCCGTGGCGCGCCACCTGTTCGATCATGTGATCGAAGAAGCCGAGACCCGTCGTGATGGTGATCGGCGACTCGCGGTCGAGCGCGGCCTTCACGGTGATTGTGGTTTCGCGTGTCTGGCGGTCGATCGTCGCGGTCCGGGCGGACGCGAGAATGCCTGCAATCACGGCCGGCCAGCTCGCCTCACTCGGACCGAGCTGGCTTACACGGTGTCCGGTAACGCCCAGGTTCGCTGCAAACTGCATGTCAGTGTCGCGATCGCCGATCATGACGCTGGCCGGCCGATCGAGATTGTTGCGCGCAAGAAAGTCGGTGAGCATGCCGAGCTTCGGTTTGCGACAGGGACAGTGGTCTTCGGGACGATGCGGGCAGATATAGACGCCTGCGAAGCGCACGCCCTGCGAGTCGAGAGTATGCAGTATGAATTCGTGCGCGATGCGGAAGGCGGGCTCGGGAAACTGCGGGCGACCCATGCCGTTCTGGTTGGTGACCATGACCAGCGCAAAACCGGCTCGCTGCAGCGCGAGGAGGGCAGGGATGACGCCCGGCATGAAGCGGATCTTCTCCAGGCTGTCGACCTGCTCATCGGGGGGCTCTTCGACAATCGTGCCGTCACGATCGACGAAAGCCACTTTCAGCGCGGTG
>JBGPLJ010000113.1:0-10037 GCA_041486385.1 Steroidobacteraceae bacterium | reverse complement strand
CGTGGGGTCAGACCCCATGGGGTCTGACCCCATCCGCCCCATCCGCCCTAGGCCTTGCCCCGTCGCGTGACCGCCCGTCGCAGCGCCTTGCCGCGGGGCACGGCTTTCGATTCGAGTCCACGCAAGCCGGCGAGCCGCCGGCGGGCCTTTTCATTCGCCGCCGTTTCGATCCCGCGATAAGCCAGGACGAGTTCCCTGCCAAAGGCGGTGAGTTCGGCGCCGCCGCCGCCGATTCCCCCCGTGCTCGCGGTCGCCACGGGGTCAGCGAATGAATGATAGAGATCGTCCTGGAGCTGCCACGCGCGGCGGTAGCTCATGCCAAGTTCGCGTGCCGCCTGCGAAAGCGATTGATGCAGATCGATGTGCTCGAGCAAGGCGATCTTGCCAGGCCCGATGGACGCAGTCGGGCTGAAGTCGATGCGCAGGCGGATCGAGATGGGCGATTGGCGCGGCATGCCCCAAATACTAGCAGGGCGCCGCGCCCGCGCCATCTTGCCCTTCCCTTCCGGGCGATGACCGGCTATCGTTATGCACGGATAAACATAACGGGAGCGGTTCCATGCGAAGATTTCTCTGCAGTTGGCTGCTCGCCGCCTGCCTGACGCTGGGCGTGGCGGTGAGTGAAGCTCGCGCCGCTGACAACAAGCCTCCCGATCTCCTCATCTTCGCAGCCTCCTCGCTTACGAACGTGCTGGACGACATCGGCAACGCCTACACCGCGTCCACCGGCCAGACCGTCAAGTTTTCCTTCGCTGCGAGCGCGGTGATCGCGCGGCAGATTGAAGGCGGCGCGCGCGCCGACGTGTTCTTCTCAGCGGATGTCGAGTGGATGGACTATCTCGAGGCGCGCAACCTCATCGACCGTGCCACCCGGCGCAACGTCGCCGGCAACCGCTTGGTGCTCATCGCGCCGGTCGATAGCAGGATTGAACTCAAGATCGCACCGAACTTTGCGCTGCTCGCCGCACTCGGTGGCGGTCGACTCGCGACCGGCGATCCGGACTATGTCCCCGTCGGCCGCTACGCCCGATCCGCGCTCACGACGCTCGGTGTCTGGAACGACGTTGTTGATCGGCTGGTGCGCGCGGACAACGTGCGCGCGGCGCTCGTCTTCGTGGCGCGCGGCGAAGCGCCGCTCGGAATCGTCTACCAGACCGATGCTTTGAGCGAGCCCAAAGTACGCATCGTCGACCTCTTTCCAGTCAGTTCACACCTGCCGATTGTCTATCCGGTCGCCGTCGTAACGCACGCCAAGCCTGGCGCTCGGGCGTTCGTCGACTTTCTGGCGACGCCTGCGGCGCGAGATCTATTCGCGCACTACCGCTTCACTTCCCTGCCGTAGCCCTTCATATCTCCTGGAGTTCGCTCATGTCGCGTGCGCCTGTTCTCGTCGCGGCCCTTCTCTTATGCGTCATCGCTCTTGCGGGTAGCGCCCAAGCCGCAAGTACCCCGTCCGTCCAGTCGCAGCTCGATGCGCTGCGAGAGGCCGTAGCGCAGCAGAAGGCGCAGATCGACGCTCAGCAAAAGCTGCTCGAGGCGCAAGCCGCGGAAATTGAGCGGCTGCGTGCTTCGGCAGCCCAGGCAGCGCCTGAAGGCGGCGCGAAGGAGCCGGCCACCCAGGAAGAAGTTGCCGCGGTCCGCGAATCGGTCGAGCAAGCCAAGATCGCCGCACGCGACGCGCCAAAGGTCTCGATGACCGCCGGACGACCGACCATCACGAGCGCTGACGGCCGCTCATCGCTCGCGGTGCGCGCCGTGGTGCAGTTCGACATGGCTGATTATCAGCAGAGTCCGGAAGGCGCAGCCAATGCCGACTTTCGCCGCGGCTCGGTGGGAGCCACCGCCAATCGCGAAACGACGGCGGCCAAGGATCTTTCCAACGGTGCGTACTTCCGGCGGGCTCGCCTCGGGGTCGAGGGCACGATCGCGCGCGACTTCAATTACAAACTGATGTTCGAGCTCGGTGGCGCGGGAACTGAAGGTCCGACCCGCATTAACGACGCGTATATCAATTACACAGGCTTCGCGCCCTGGACGATTCAGCTGGGTGCCTTCTCCCCGGCCGCCAACATGGACGATGGCACGGGGGTCGAGGATCTGGTGTTCATTGAACGCGCCACGCCCGCCGAGCTCTCACGCACGCTGGGCGGCGCGGATAGCCGCCTCGGGCTTGGTATTCGTGATGCCGGCACACGCTGGATGAGCTCGCTCACTTTGACGAGCCGCACGGTCAACGATGCAGAAGTATTCGACTCGCAATTCGCCGCCGTCGGGCGTGCAAGCTGGCTCGCGCTCACAGGTGCCGACTACAACCTGCACCTTGGTCTCTCCGGCACCAATGTACTCAAGCCAGCGGACCAGGGCTCGGCAACAACGCCCCGCTACGCCGTGCGTTTTCGCGACCGGCCCGAAATCCGCGTCGACAGCACGCGCCTCATCGATACCGGTTCGATCGACGCCGACTCGGTCTACGCCGCAGGCGCCGAGTTCGGCGCCCAGTGGAAGAGCTGGTACCTGCAGGCGGAGGACTTCAGGTATGGCATCAAGCGCCGCGAGCCGACAGTTCTGTCGAATCCTTCCTTCGGCGGCTGGTACGCGCAAGGCAGCTGGATACTCACAGGCGAAACGCGCCGCTATAGCGTGGCGAGCGGCTCGTTCGCTTCACCGCGCCCCTTCGTGCCGTTCACAATGAATGGGGGCCGTGGCGCGTGGGAGCTTGCCGCGCGCTACTCGCACACGGACTTGAACCACGACGAAGGCATCGCAGGCCTTGCCCCGCCATCCGACGGCATCCGCGGCGGCGTGCAGAATATCTGGACCTTTGGCGTCAACTGGTACGTCAATCCGAACCTGCGCCTGATGTTCAATTATCTGCGCATCAACGTCGATCGACTGAATCCGGCCGGTTCGGGCAATCTCACGCCGTTCGGTGCGGCGCCGGGCACGCCGCCCATCGGAGTGCAGATCGGTCAGAACCTCGAAGTCTTCGCGTTACGCTCGCAGTACAGCTTCTAACGGTGGCATCATGAGCGCCTATGACGCCATTGCTTCAGGATCAACTGCGCTCACTGCTCGGCCCCGCAGGTTTCGTTACCGAACCGGATCTGCTCGAGCGTTACTCGAGCGACTGGAGCAAATACCAGCACTTCAGGCCGATTGCAGTGGCGCGGCCAGCGAACGTCGCGGACCTCGCGCGCACGCTCGCCCTCTGTAACGCCGCGCAGCAACGCATCGTCGTGCAGGGCGGGCTCACGGGCCTTTGCGGTGGCGGCTGTCCGTTCGAGGGCGAGCTGGCGCTCTCAACGGAGCGCCTCACCACGATCGAAGCGCTCGACGAGCACGATCTCACCCTCACCGCACAGGCGGGCGTAACGCTCGAGAAGGTTCAGCAAGCGGCAGCGAATGCTGGCTTCGAGTTTCCGCTCGACTTCGGTGCGCGCGGCACCTGCACCGTCGGCGGGTTTCTGTCGACGAATGCCGGTGGCAACAGCGTCATCCGCTATGGCGTTACCCGCAATCTCGTCCTCGGCGTCGAGGCGGTCCTTGCCGACGGGACGATTGTCTCGGGCATGAACCGCATGCTCAAGAATTCGACGGGCTACGATCTCAAGCAGCTCTTCATCGGCAGCGAAGGCACGCTCGGTGTCGTCACGCGCGCGGTGCTGCGCCTCTTTCCACAACAGCGCGACATCGCGACGGCCTGGATCGGCACCGATAGTTTCGACGGCGTCGTGCGGATCCTGCGGGAAGCGCGCACGCAGCTCGAGGGCGGGCCGAGCGCATTTGAAGTGATGTGGCAGGACTATATCGCCGCCGCCTTGCGCCTGCTCCCGCACGTCAAGCCGCCCCTCGACCGCCCGACAGCGTTTCATGTGCTGCTCGAATATTCAAACGCCGCCGGCGGCGCTTCAGCAGCGCTCGAGCGCCTGCTCGAGGGGGTGATCGAACGTGGCGATGCCACCGACGCCATGGTGCCGCAGTCCGTGCGGGAGACCGAGCAGCTCTGGCTCATCCGCGATGCGCCGTCGGAAATCATGCCCACCATCAGGGTGCCGCTGATCTTCGACGTGAGCATGCCGCTCGAGCGCATGCCGGAGTACGTCGCTGCGGTGAACGCGGTGATGACTGTCGCCTGCCCCGGCGCCCCGCGCTACTACTTCGGACACCTCGGCGACGGAACGCTGCACATGCTGATCGAGGGCCGCGATCCCGCGCGCAAGGACGAACTGATCGGCAAGATCCTCGCGCCGCTGAAATCGATCGGCGGTGCGGTTTCCGCCGAACACGGCGTCGGTCTCGCAAAGAAGTCCTTCATCGCCCTCACGCGCTCGAACATCGAAATCGACCTGATGCGCGCGCTCAAATCAAAGCTCGACCCGAACGGCATCCTGAATCGAGGCAGGGTGTTCGACTGAATCCCGTGGTCCCTTGGGGTCAGACCCCGCGGGGTCAGACCCCATGGGGTCTGACCCCATTGCGGTCGAGTTTGCGGGCGGCGGGGAGTGCGAGGCAGGCGCTGAGGGCGAGAACGACGACGCTGATGTCGATCAGGCGGGAGTAGTCGTTGTTCGCAAGCAGGTGGCCCGCGATGAGGGGCCCCGAGGCGAGCCCCATCTTTGAGCAGAAGCCACAGAGCACAGTGAGCTGACCGTTGCGGTCGAGCTGCGCGCACATGCCGAAGATATAAGGCACGACGAAGGCCCAGGTAACGGAGGTGACGCTATTGGCAAGCGCGTAAACCGAGCCGCTTTCGCTGTGATGAAACGCCCAGTTGCCAACCAGCGTGATCACGAATGCGATCACGAGCGGCCAGAAGCGGCCAATGCGCGTGCCCATGACCACCACGAGCACGGCCCCGAGCACTCCGATCCACGTCGCATAGCCGACCGCATTGCTCGCGAAGTCCGCGCCGAGCCCGGAGTGCCGCGCGAGCCCGAAAATATACGCGCCAAGACCCATGTTGCCCGCCTGAAAGAGAAACATGGATGCGAGGGCCGCGATCACCAGCACCACAGCAGGCTTACCCGCCGCTCGCGAAGCGTCCGACGCCGACGGAACTGCAACCTCTCGCCGCGGATAATCGGGAATGAATGCGAACATCACGAGCGCCACCGCACTGAAAGCCGCCAGCGAGACAAACAGGACTCCCGCGCCGTAGATCGGCACGAGCTTCGGCAGCCACATATTGCCAAGGCCGCCCAGCCCATACTGCACGACGAGCAGCATGCCGAAGGCCCGGTCCGGGTTTTTCAGGCGCGCCATCACCGAATAGCTGACGCCGACCAGCAGCCCGCCCGCAAGACCATGCACAAATCGCACGGCGGTCAGCACCGGTGCCGCATGAATCAGCGTTGAGCCGCCGTCGATGGCGATCAATGTGACGAGCAGCGCCAGCGCGATCGGCCGCCATTCGATGCGTTTCACGACGAAGACCGCGATCAGTGCGCCGCTCGCCGCGCCGTACACATTCGCGGAACTGACGTTGCCCGCCTCGGCGTTGGAGAAACCAAGCCCCGTCACCAGGCCGTCGACGAGCGAGGCCATGATGTTGACGTAGAAAAGACCGGCGGTCGCGAGAAACGCAAGGAGCGTGCTCGCGACGAGGCCTTCCGGATTCACGCGCGCTGCAAGTTGGCTCATGGTTCGCAGTATCTCCGGATCCGATTGGCTTCCGCCGCCGCGTCCGCCCAGCGGTACTCGCCGCCGTCGCTCACGTAGTAGTAGATCGTGCGATTCGGCAGCATCACGACCTGCAAGCCACCGAAGCCCGACATGTAGGGAATCCACACATCGCCGCGGCAGCCGACCGCGCGTGCCGCGTTATACGCCCAAAAGCCGTTGTTGTAGCGGAAGTCCGGCGTGCTGCCCTGAAGGCCGCGATCGCTGGGATTCCTTTGCAGAGCCGCGGCCAGCATCGCCGGATCGAGTGTGCGTTTGTCGTCGATGCGGCCGTCGTTGAAGCTCAGATAGGCCGCGACTTTGACAATGTCATCGCGATGGAGGGTCAGACCCCATCCGGTGAAGGGCTGCGCATCGCCATCGTAGGTTCGCCGGGTTACCGCGACCGGCGGACTCAGACCGAGCGGCTTCCACAGGGCATCGACCAGCAGGTCGCGATAGAAATCGGCCGTGGGTCCGCGATGTTTCCTCGTGAACGCATTGAGCGCCGTGCCGAGCACGTAGGTGTCGGACGTGTGATAGACCCACAGCGTCCCCGGCGGCGACTTGCGTTCGTACTCGCGGCACGCGTAGCGGATCTTGTGCGCGTGATCGGCGGGAAAGAAGAAGCGCCCGGTGCCGTCGGCGTTTTCATCCGCCTGATCGACGCTTGACCGATAGAGCCCCGTGGCCATGTCGAGCGTGTTCTCGAGCGTCACGCCATTCCAGCGATCGTCCATCGCGCACTCCGGCACGTAGTCGCGCACGAGAGTCTTCGCCGTGCCCGGATAGAGATACTCGAGCCGCATGAGACCGATCGCGCCGACGATCGACTTCGCGAGCGAATACGAAGGCAGATCGAGCACATCGCAATACGGATACTCGCCGTGGCGCGTCTGACAGCCACCGGTGTAATGCACGCCGTCAATGACAAATCCGTAGGCCGTCATGTTACCGGGCGAAATGTCTCTTGCCGCGCCAAAATTGGCAGGCACTGCGCCCGGATGATCCTCGGCGAGCTGTGCGATCGGTTTGACCGGCATGCGCGCCGCGACTTCCCTGCGATTCGTGGCAATGACCCCGCTCGCGCCGGTGACCGCATGCGGCGTGTACTTTGCTGCGAGCCAACCCCAGGCATCGAACTTCTCGTAGTAGCAGGTCTCGCTCCCCACCTGCCACGCAGCGTGCGACACACTGCCGTCGCTCTTGAAGAGAAACGTGAGGACGCCGTTGTGCATGCAGTTGGCGTTGCGCTCTTCGAGCGTGAATGGCAGCGACGCGCGCGCGAACCCGCCATCATCCGCGTCCTGCCAGACGCGCCCGGGCTCGAGAATCAGTTCCCAGGAAGGATGCTTGCTCGGGATCGACCCACGTCGCACGGGGATCAGATCATTCCCGTCCTCAACGAACTCGAAATCGAACTCCGGTAGCGATGACACGTCGCGATGCGACGCATCGATGAAGCTCGGGTCGAGTGAGATCGATTTGAAACCATTGTGGCCGTAACGGGTGAGCTTGAGGCTCCCCTCGAAGCGCTGCGTGGGCGGGGCCGCCGCGGCAGGCGGCGTGTACTCGGAGAGATCGACCGGCTTCTTGTAACCGCTGCCGGCTTCGAGGCTCGCGCGTGTCAGTTCGCGAGCGCCGGCATTCGCAGCCAACGCCGACAGCAACAGGACGGCGAGCTGCGAACCCTGGCGCAGGCACTCACGCAATGTCGATGCCGCCCTGTACGAGAATCTCCGCGAGCGGCGCGAGTTCGCGTTCGTAACGACGCCAGCGCGCGAGCGAACTCTTGTAGATTGGCTGACGCACCTGCGCCGCGCTCGCCGTCGCCACGGGCGCATCGTTCAAATGAAAATCAAGACACTCTGGCTGCCACGCGAGGCCGCAGTACGCGAGAATGCGCCGGCTCTCGGCCTCCTGATTCTCGATGACCGCTTCGTAGTCGACCTCGAGCATCGCTCCGGGCGCGACGGTGCGCCAGTGTTCCATCAGCCGGTGATAGGCAAGGTAGTAGCGGCCGAGATCGGTGAGGTCGTAGGAAAAGGGATAGCCCATGCGAAAGAGCGTGCGGTACATCGCGAGACAGCTGTCCATCGGATGGCGGCGCAGGTGGATCACGCGGGCACCGGGCAGCGCCAGGTGAATGAGCCCGAGATAGAGATAGTTGAGCGGCGTCTTGTCGATGAATCTCGCGCGCGTGCGTTCGTAGCCCGCAACGCTCGTGAGATACGCCTCGCCCAGCGCACGGAAGTTCATCGCCGCCGCGCGTTCGATGAGGTCACCCTTGTCAGCGACGTTGCCGAGGATGCGCATCATGGAGAGCGCGAAATCGTTGATCTCGCCAAGACTCTCGACATCCGTGTGCGATGAAAGAATGCGGTCAACGAGTGTCGTACCACTGCGCGGCAGGCCGATCACAAATATTGTCTGAAAGCCGGGGGCCGGCTGTCCGCTGACCGGCGTCGCCGGCGGGCTGAAGCGCGATCGATCGAATGCCTGCGCAATCGCAGCCATGGTCGCCTCGTCGGCCTCAACGCGATACGTCAGGCGCTTGCGGCGGGCATCAGCCCCGCGCTTCAGATATTCGAACGCCCGCGTGTATTCGCCGAGATCCTCGAGTTCCTTGGAGACGGCGTAGCACAGACCCGCCACACCGCTCGCCGGCCGGTCCCCGCTATCGAGTTCCGCGAGGATCTCGGCGACGTGGTTGTGATCCGGTGTCTGTTTGCGCAACGTCGCGCGGTTGTAATAGGCGTCGGCGTCGTGCCTGTCGAGCGCAATGACCTCCGTCAACACACGTTCGGCTTCCGCGAGTTCACCGACCGCGATGAGTGCGGCAGACAGGTTGTAGAGAACCCGCGGATCCCGCGGCGAGAGCGCAGTCGCGCCGCGCTGGCAGCGCAGCGCCTCCGCATGGCGCCCGGCGCGCGTGTAGAGCTCGGCGATGCGTCCGAGCTCCTGCTGCGCGCCCTGCGCGGCTGCTTCGAGCGACTTCAGGCGCTCGCGGGCAACGGCCGTCTGCCCACGGCCGAGCAGCATCTCCACCTCGAGACGCCGCTCTTCGAAATTGTGCAGGCTCAGCCTGATTGGGCGGTCAGGCATGGATTCTTCTAGAAGCGCCAGGCAAGCGACACACCGACGGTGCGTGGCAGCGCGATGAAGTTCTTCGAACCGTTGCCAAAGTAGCCGACGGCCGGGTCGGTGCCCATGTACGCCTCAGTAAAGAGTCCAGTGGTGCCTTCCTCGTTGAAGATATTCTTCAGGAACAGCGTCGCGTCCCAGGTGCCGAAGTTCAGCGTCGACGAGAGATTCCAGATCGAGAAGCCGTCGATCGGCACATTGAATCGCGGCGAAGCGCCGATCGCGTTGCGCGTGCCGCTCTGGTAGTAGCCGTCGATGCGGTTGTACCAGGTCGTCCCCGAGCCGAAGTGCTGAGTGTAATCGAGACCGAGATTGACCGACTGCTTGGCGGTGCCCGGCAGCTGGTCGCCATCGAAGGCAAACGGCGTCGTGTGGTTCGGATCCGTCGGCAGGAACGCATCTTCGCTCAACTTGGCATCGACATAGGTGAGGCCGAGGCTCGCGTGCCAGTTGTCGGAGAGCTGCCCCTCGAGCTCGACCTCGACACCCGAGGTCTTCGCCTTGCCGGCGTTGATGACCGCGAAGAAGCCCCAGTTGATGGTTGCGGTATTCAGCTGAATCTTGTCCCAATCGACGTAGAAGAGCGACGCACTGTACTGAAAGCGGTTACGCGCGCCTTTGATGCCGACCTCGAAGTTCGTGACCTGGTCGGGCTCGTAAAGCTGCCACAAGGGGCTTTCCGCAAATGTTCCGGTGAGCGGTACGGCATTCGAGCCGCCTCGCCGATACCCTTGAGAGATCGTCGCGAACAGCATGTCGCGTTCGGCGAATTTCCAGGCGACGTTGCCTTTGAAAAGGGCTTTGCTGTCCGAGGTCTTGAACTGCGCGTTGCTCGGATCGGAGAAGCCCGCGTAGAGCGGCAGATCCTGGAAGGTGTTGTTGTCGGACGTGTAGTCGAAATAGCGAACACCGCCGGTGAAGTCGAGCTTGTCGGTGGCGTGCCAGGTGAGTTCGCCGAAGAACGCCTTGTCCTCGTACTTCTCGTTGCGAGCGTAGGCGAAGTCCTGATCGCCGGTCACCGCAGATGCGCAGGCGGCTCCGCCGTCGCAGATCACGGTGTCCCAATAGTTCTTGAAGCCGCGCAGGAAGCTGTCCTGCGTCCCTTTCAATTTCTGGTTCTCGTAGTAGAGGCCAACGACGTAATCAAACGTGTTGTTCCCCTTTGAGGCGAGCCGCACTTCTTCGACGAACGCCTTGTCGCCATAGGTGCGCACGGCGGACGCCATCGGACGCGG
>JBGPLJ010000112.1:0-10067 GCA_041486385.1 Steroidobacteraceae bacterium | reverse complement strand
GCTCGATCCACCCGCGGGTGCCGACGTTCATCGCTGGCCAATGGTCCACCATGTGGACGATTCGTTTTACTTCAAGCCGGAGGCGGGGCGCATTCTTGCCTGCCCGGTGGACGCCACACCGACCGCGCCCTGCGATGTGCAGCCCGACGAATACGATGTCGCTCTCATCGCCGACCGGATCGAACGGGCGACGACACTCAAGGTGGATCGAATCTTTCGCAAATGGGCGGGTCTCAGATCGTTCGTGAGCGACGGCGATCCAGTCATCGGTGAGGAACCGTCGGCGCCGGGCTTCTTTTGGGCTGCGGCGCTTGGTGGCTATGGCGTTATGACCTCCCCGGCGGTCGGCAATGTTGTTGCATCCCTCGTGCTTTCGGGCTCCCTGCCTGCCGACGCGGGCTTCGATGCGCGCTCCCTGAGCCCGGCACGCCTCGGCCGTTAAGAATCGTTAATAGGTTCGAGCCGCCGCGTTCGGCATACTTTTTTCAGGAGTGGTTGGAGTTTCCCGTTTCATGCGCGTTCTTGTCGTCGAGGATGATCACAAGGCAAGCGACTATCTTGCGAACGCATTGCGCGAAAGCGGCAATGCCGTCGAGCAGGTAGCGGACGGGCTCGATGGCCTGCACCGCGCGCGCCATGAACGGTTCGACATCCTCATCGTCGATCGCATGCTGCCGCGGCTCGACGGGCTCACGCTCATTCGCTCGCTCAGGGAACATCAGGTTTCGACCCCCGTGCTGATCCTGAGCGCGCTCGATCAGGTGGATGACCGCGTGCGCGGTTTGCGGGCAGGTGGCGATGACTACCTCACCAAGCCCTATCACTTCGTCGAACTCCTCGCCCGCATCGAAGCGCTGGCGCGCCGCGAGCGCGCCGAACCCGGCGCAACGCGTCTCGAGGTGGGAGATCTGGTGCTCGATCTGGTGGCGCGGCGGGTCACCCGCGCCGACAAGCGTATCGAACTCACGGCGCGGGAGTTTCAGCTCCTCGAGTTCCTGATGCGTAACGCCGGGCAGGTTGTCACACGAACGATGATTCTTGAGGGCGTATGGGATTACCATTTCGACCCTCAGACGAACGTCATCGACGTGCATATCAGTCGCCTGCGCCAGGCCGTTGACCGCGGCTTCCCGCGACCGCTGCTGCACACGGTGCGCGGCGCGGGTTACGTATTGCGTGAAGAGGAATAGATTCCTTAGAACCTCGGTTGTCCGGCTGGCGGCGCTCTTTACGGCCGCGTTCGTGCTGGGCTCCACGCTGTTGCTCGCTTCGGTCTACTACTCTGCGTCCCGCATCATCGACCGCGACATCGAGACGCTGATCGTTGAGGAGGGCAACGACCTCGCACAGCAATTCACCAAGCTCGATCACGAGGCGTTCGCCGCGCTCGTGCATCTGCGCGCAGCGGAATTCGGCGCGCGTGGAGCGCTATATGCCCTGCTCGCACCCGATGGCCGGATGCTCGCCGGAAACTTGAGCGAATGGCCACAAGACGCCGGCCGTCGGCCCGGTTGGACGGAATTTGCCTTCCGCCCGCAGCGCGCGCGCGACCAGGATCTGCACGCCGTGCGCGCCCGCACCTACGATCTCGGACGCGGCTACCGACTGCTGGTCGGTCACGACGTGGCGGAGAAGCGCGCACTGAAGTCGGTCATCGGCGCGAGTCTCATGTGGTCGGTCGGCGGCATGCTGCTGTTTGCCTGCGTTGCGGGCTGGTGGCTCGGGCGGCGCATGGTCAATCAGCTCGAGCGGGTGGTGGAGGCGGTCCATCGCATCCGGGCGGGCGACCTGTCACGCCGCTTGCCACGCCACGGGCCGGGCGGCGAGATCGACCAGCTGGCCGCGGAATTCAATTCGCTGCTGGAGCGCATCGAGCAACTGACTCTTGCTATGCGCGCGGTGCTCGACAGCACGGCCCATGATTTGCGGGGTCCGCTCAGTCGATTGCGCCAAACGGTGGAGCGGGCGTCCAACGCCGCCGGCGATGAAATTGCGCGCAAGGCCGCACTTGAGTCCGCGCTCTGGGAGACTGATCGTCTGCAAACCATGCTCGACAGCCTGCTGCGCATTGCGCTCGCCGAGTCAGGCAACGTGCCGATGACTGGCGTTGACCTTCAGGCCGTGGCCGAAAATGTCGCGGATCTCTATGAACCGCTGGCCGAAGAGAAAGGTCTCGCGCTTGAGCGACGCCTGCGGCACGTGGCTCCAGTACAAGGCAATCCGCAGCTGCTTGCGCAGGCGCTGGCAAACTTGCTCGACAACGCCATCAAGTTCTCGCCGGCTGGAGTGAGCGTCGCCATTGAATTGGCGCAGGACCCGGATGGCGTGAAACTCACGGTGATCGATCGCGGGCCCGGCATTCCCGCGGCCGACCAGGGACGCGTACTTGAACGGGGCGTGCGACTTGAAAACGCCCACGAAGTACCTGGCAGCGGGCTCGGCCTGACTCTGGTTGCCGCCGTCGCACGCTTGCACTCGGCATCAATCGATCTTGCGGATAACGCGCCGGGCTTGAAGATTACCGTGACTTTTCCCGCGCTCGGCGCGGCTCCTTGAGTTCAAGGATCAATAGCCGATTCCGAGGCGCCGGTACACGAATCCAAGCAGCCAGAGGGGCCCGATCAGCAGAAACTTGAGGTCCTTGAAGAACGCAGGACGTTGGCCCTCAATCGCGTGGCCAATGACTTGACCGATCCAGGCAATCACTAAGATGAGCGCACAACTGCGCCAGAGGGGCCAGGGCAGTCGCGCAAGCCACAACACCACCAGAACCATCACGCCGAGCACCGGGAGCATGCCGATCGCAAGCGCGGCGGAGATCAGAAAGTAGAAGCCAAGGCCGGCAAGCATCACGAGCGTTCCCCAGTTGAGCCACGGCGTCTGCTCAGCGGAGAATTGTGGAAACGGCAGTGCCCAGAGTAATCCGATGACGCTGATTGCAATTGCGGGTACGCAGATCCAGTGAAGGGCCTTGTTAGTCGAGTTACGGTGGCTGTCACCGTATTCGCTGAACCAGTCGTCCGCCGAGCGCATGGTCGCATGGCCTGTGCAATGTGCTAGTGATTCACTCTATCCCGCGCGGCGAGCAGCTTCCAATATCGCTACTATTGAACCAATGACTTGTCGCAACCATGGGCCGTCGGATTGCGCACGACGTGCGTCGCGCCTCGCCATCGGCGCGCTGCTCGCGGCGGTATTGGCTGCCTGTGCTTCACATCCTCGCCCCACTGTTCCGATGGTGCCGGTGTCCGCGGCGCCGATGATCGCGCATGGCGTTGTCAGCGCCGCGCAAGTGCGCTCGGAAAAAATGAAAGAGCTGATACGGGCGGGCGTGGTTCCGCTGACAAAGAAGGCGACGGCGCCTTACCTCAACGCGCTCGCTGGGCGCCTGCACGCCGCAATCGCGGGGAATGCCGTCGAAATTGCGCAGGTGGAGGGAGCCCTCGTCCTGGTTCTGCCGGCGCGCACGCTCTTCCAGCCGGATCTGACGACGCTGACACCGGCCGGTGAAAAATTTCTTGCTGCGCTCGCCAACGTGCTGCGCGGCGAACAAGCGCTGCTGGTGGAAGCAGCATGCCATACCGATCGCTTGGGGTTGGCGGCGGACAACACAGCCTTTTCACAGCAGCGCGCGGACCTTGTGCGTGACACGCTGGTGGCGCGCGGCCTGGACGCGCAACACATCATTGCGATCGGTTCGGGTGATCAGTATCCGGTCGCCGACAACACTACTGCTGATGGCCGCAGGCGAAACCGACGAGTGGAACTGAGCCTGCTGCCGATACTTAGATAGCGCGCGCACCCTCTTGCCCTCTGCAAAGAGAGTGCGCGGGCACAAGGACAAGGTTACGCGGCGCTCGCCATCGAGTTACGGAGTTTTCGAATCGCGTTCTCTTCGATCTGACGAATGCGCTCAGCCGATACCTTGTA
Source organism: Steroidobacteraceae bacterium (assembly GCA_041486385.1). GTDB lineage: Bacteria > Pseudomonadota > Gammaproteobacteria > Steroidobacterales > Steroidobacteraceae > JBGPLJ01. The sequence goes on along the minus strand of JBGPLJ010000112.1, from coordinate 6,137 downwards.
CTTCGCTGCGAGTTCGTGCAGCGTCGCCTTTTCTTCGACCATCCAGCGACTCTTCAGGATGTCCTGACTTCGCGTGTCGAGCCCCTCGATGGCGCTCGCGAGTTCGGCGGATGTCGTCTCATCCCATTCCTTGTTCTCGACGGCGACTGCCGGATCCAGATCGGGCGACGGCAAATACATGGCCGGGGATACGTTCGGCTCCTCTTCGTCCTGATCCGGCGCCGGATCGAACGACATGTCACGGGCCGAGAGGCGCTTCTCCATTTCCGTAACCATCGCGGGCTCGACACCAAGTTCGCGCGCGACCGCAAGGGTCTCTGCGTGAGTCAGCCAGCTGAGGTTCTTCTTCATGCGACGCAGATTGAAGAAGAGCTTGCGCTGCGCCTTCGTGGTCGCAATCTTCACCAGCCGCCAATTGCGCAGCACATATTCGTGAATCTCCGCGCGTATCCAATGCACGGCGAACGAAACCAGGCGCACGTTGACCGCCGGGTCGAAACGCTTGACCGCCTTCATGAGGCCCACATTGCCTTCCTGCACGAGATCGCCCATCGGCAGGCCATAGCCGACGTAGCCGCGTGCAATGTGCACGACGAAACGCAGATGCGAAATCACGAGCTCGCGTGCTGCTTCCAGATCGCCGTCCGCGCGGAAACGCTTGGCAAGCTCAACCTCTTGCTCCTTGCTCAACATTGGAATTCGCGAGACACGCTCGACGTAGGCGTCGAAATTGCCGAGCGAACCGGTCAGGAAATGCTCAGAGCCTTTGACGACCAGGGCATTAGTCATGATCTCTTTCAACCTCCATGGGAGAATCCGGATCCATGTCTGAATCCATTACCGTCACGTGGGCATTTTAGCAGTCTGCGACCTCGAGTGCTAATACTTGGCGGACTCCAGAGCGTAAATATAGATATATATATCAGCAGGTTAGTAACAGGTCCCGGAGTGTTTGAGTCGGACACGTGTTGCTGGCTGCCATAAGGGCGGCCGCGGTCAGGCAGTCGGTTCGATGGCTCGCAGGTGATGGGAAGCCATGATCCAGGACCCGATGAGCCCAAGGAGGATACCCGCACCAACCAGTCCCATGGACTGCTGCAAGTCGAGCCCGATCAAATTGAACCTGCTGCCGTAAAGCATGGCAACCCGGCCCACAGGCTCACGCATTAGGGCGACCGCGGATTGGACGATAGCGAGCGCAAGCGCGGCACCCCCAAGACCGTACCAGATGCCGCCGTAGAGAAACGGGCGGCGTACGAACGCATCGCTGCCGCCGACCAGCTTGGTCACTTCAATCTCCGCTCGGCGATTCAATATGTCGAGCCGAATGGTGTTACCGACGATAACCACGACACCAATCGCAAGCAGCAGGGTTGTAAATGCGATGACGCCGCGCATCACTTCCAGGATCGAATTGAATCGTGCCACCCACTCCGTATCGATTTGCACCAGATCAACTTCCGGCCAATTGCCGAGATACGCGCGCAGGCTGTCGATATCGGCCGGCGCGGCATGATCTGGCGCAGACGAAACGACCATCACGTGTGGCAGGGGATTTTCAGTCAGCGCGTCGAGCGCGGCACCGAAGCCCGAAAAGCGGCGAAATTCCGCGAGCCCCTTGTCCGCCGGCACGACGGTCACTGCACTGATACCGGGTCGCAACCGCAGATTCTTGGCGAGCTGTTCCACTTTGGGCAGCACCACATCGCTCTTGAAGTACACGGTAATGTCAACGGCATTGCGCCAGCTGCCGGTCGCTGCGCGCGCATTGACCACGAACAGCTGCAAACTCACCGGCAATGCCAGGGCGATGCCGATCACAGCGATCGTAAAGAGGCTTGCGAAAGGTTGACGGGTGAGACGGCCGAGTGAACCGACGAAAGTTTGGGCATGCCGGGAAAAATAGACCCGCAGAGCCTGCGCCGGGCCGCGGCGAACGCGCCGTTCGATTTCCGGCTCAGCCATGACTGGCTCCGCCGGAATCGGATGTCAGACGGCCGCCTTCAAGGACGATGCGGCGCACGCCAAATTCATCGACGAGATGAAAGTCATGGGTGGCGATCAGTATCGTCACGCCCACTTCGTTGAAGCGGCGAAAGAGCCGCATGACTTCACGCGCGAGGTCCGGATCGAGATTGCCCGTAGGTTCATCGGCGATGAGCACAGGCGGTTTGCTCACCACAGCACGCGCGATACCCACCCGTTGCTGCTCGCCCGTCGACAGCTCCTGCGGCAGAAGCTGCTCCTTGCCGAGCAGCCCTACCTGATCAAGCGCGGCACGCACTCGCTTGTCGATTTCGCGCCGGGTCATGCCTGCAATCACGAGCGGCAAGCCCACGTTGTCGAGAACCGGACGATCGTTCAACAGCTTGTGATCCTGAAAGACGACTCCGACATCGCGGCGGAACGCAGGTACGCGGCGTCGGCGGACGGTATTGGTGTTGGCGTGATTGACCGTTACCTGGCCGCGCGTCGGGCGGTCAATCAGTGCGACGAGCCTCAGGATCGTGCTCTTGCCGGCGCCCGAATGGCCCGTCAGGAACGCCATCTCCCCGCTTGCGAGGCCGAATGACACGTCGGTGAGGGCCTCGCGGCCGTTGGGATAGCGCTTGTACACACGTTCAAAGGAAATCATTGCGGGACCGTCGCGCCGGGCTCGCCCGCGCGCGGCGTGAGCAGTGTGTCGACAAACGCGTCCGTTTCAAACGGGCCGAAGTCTTCGATCTGCTCCCCGATGCCGATGAAACGAATCGGCAGCCGCAGGCGCTTGGCAATCGCGAACACGATGCCGCCTTTCGCCGTTCCGTCGAGTTTCGTGAGCACGAGTCCGGTCACGCCGAGAGCTTCGTGAAACTGCGTCGCTTGCGCAAGCGCGTTCTGTCCGGTGCCCGCATCGAGCACGAGCAGCACCTCATGTGGCGCGGTGGCTGCCAGGCGCTGTATGACGCGCTTTACCTTCTTCAGCTCTTCCATGAGGTGTAACTGATTGTGCAACCGGCCCGCCGTATCAGCGATCAGCACGTCGACGCCGCGCGCGCGGGCCGCCTGCATGGCGTCGAAAATGACTGCCGCGGGATCTGCGCCGCTCTGCTGAGCAATGATGGGAACATCGTTGCGTTCGGCCCAGGTCGTGAGTTGCTCGACCGCAGCGGCGCGAAACGTGTCACCGGCCGCAAGCATTACCGACTTGCCATCCTTCTTGAGTCGGTGGGCGAGCTTGCCGATCGTCGTCGTCTTGCCGCTGCCGTTGACGCCGACCACCAGAATCACGAACGGCTTGTGGAGCCGGTCGATGACCAGCGGCTGTTGCGTGGTTTTCAGAATTTCGCGCATCGAAACGCCGAGCGCTGCGATGAGCGAGTCGAGGTCGGAGAGTTCGTGGCGCGCGACCTTCCGTCTCAACTCCTCGAGGATCGTTTCCGTTGCCTCAACGCCGACGTCGGCCGTGAGCAGTCGTGTCTCCAGCTCATCGAGGCTGGCGGCGTCAATCTTGCGCCCGGCGACGAGTTCGCTGAGGTCCTGCCCCAGCCAGCCCTTGCCGGCGTTGAGGCGTTTCCGCAGCCGCGCAAAGAGTCCATTGCCGCTCGTCACTTAAGGCTACGGCTGGATCACGGCCGGATTACTGATGACAAGCGTCGTGCCGTTGGTCGCCGCGAACAGAACGGTTTCCGTCTGCATTTCCACGGTTGCCGCAAGGCTTGCGGTCGGATCAAGAATCGATCCGTGGTCGCCGACCACGAAGTTGACGTACGCGCGATGACCGCCGGCGTTCACATTGGCACCGGCGGCCGAGACCTTCGTCAAATTCGCCGCGAGAATGAGCCGTGCCGTGGCGCTATTTGGCACTACGGCATCGGGCGGCACGGCGCCGCCGCCGACGACCTGAATCAGGTGAATCGGCCGCGCAGCCGCTGCCGCGGCAATGTAATTGAACGGATCACCCGCATCGACGGCGTTCTGCACGTCGCGCAGAAACTGGTTGAACAGGGTCGTGTTCGGCGTGAGGCCCTTCGCGCCGAGCGCCGCTTTGATGCGTGGCCCGAAGGTCGCCGAGTCGATGAGGAGATTCGCCAACTTGCCGCCGGGCATCGCCAGTGTCGCCGTCTTCACTTGCGAAGCAACGCCAGCGTAGACACCGCCGACGATTCCGCCGAGCGAATGACCGACGAAATGCACGTTGGTGGTATCGATGTCGGGAACGCCGTCGCCCGTCAGATCGAGGACCGCTAACGAGCGCGTGAGGCTCAAGAGGTCAGCGACAGCCTGGCGCAGGTTGTCGCGGCTCGTCAGCGGACTCGACAGATTGATGAAGTAGCTGCCCGAGGAATCGATCAGCTGGTCGGGGCCAGGAGCGCCGGTCGTATTGTTCGAGAGATCGAGATTGAACGTTCGTTCGTGCGTTGCCTGATAGAACGGGTTGGTTGTCGAAGTAATGCCGTGCAACGGCTGGTCAATCGCAACCACCACGAATCCCGCGTCGGCGAAACCGTCCGCGATCGCGAGCATGTCGGTCCGATCGCGCGTGATGCCGTGCTGGAAGATCACAACGGGCCAGCCATTCGCCGGCCGTGCCGCGCCCGCAACCGAGCTTGCGTTCGGCACGGTGACCACAACGGGGATCAGCAGTGCGGGGTCCGTTGGCGCAGGTACCGGATTGAAGCGCGTGAGATTGCGCTCGGACGCGGGGTCCTGTAGCGGTAGTGGCGGCGCCGCTGCGGCGTGCCAGAAGCGCGTGAGCGGAGCCGTCGGATCCGCGAGGGTCGGCTCAGCCAGGTAGTAGGTGGTGGCAACGTCGCCGACATAGATGTTGGCGTGGCCCGGCAATCCCGCGTTTGCATTGTGCGTATTGAGTCCGGTGAAACCCACGACGATAGGCTGCGCCGGTGAAGCTGCAACCGTAGCCGCAACGACGCGCAGCGTGTCATTGATCGATTGCGTGCTGAAACTGAAGCTGGCCGCAACCGTATTGGCCGGCACACCGAGAGCGCCGGCAATCGCGAGATGCGCGCCCGTGAGGCGGCAAATGGCGTTGAGCGTGGCATTGGCGATCGTTGCGCAGGTTGGCTGCGCGTCCTTGAATGATTGGTAGTCTCTATCGGAACCCGCGGCATGGCCGCTCGTGTCCTTGATGGCCGAGGTGAGGAGCACGAGGTAACCGTTGTTGGTCGCGCCGGTGCTCGGTACCAGCGGCTTCAGCGGCGTGATTTCGAGCGTCGAGTTGTTCGAGCCGAGCTCGGTGCTTACGCTTGCCGAGTAGTCAACCCCATAGACCAGTGGCCGCACGACGCCAGTCGTCGCCTTGGTTGCATTGTCGATGTTGACCTGAATCACCTTCACCGACGCGCCGCTCAGCGAGGCAGCGTCGATCGGCGCGCTGAAGCGCGCGGTCATGGTTGCGGTAGTGGAGAAACCATCCAGTCCATTGACCGCACCGATGTTCGGATTGAACGCCGACGCCGGCAGGTTGAGCGTGCCGTCCGCCGTGCCGCTGAAATACAGATCGGTCGGGTAGGGGAGAATGCCGCCGAGTGGAACGAACAACGCTCGGAACCCGGCGCTTGTGGGTGGCGGCGCGCCATTCCCGCTCGTTGGATCCGTCGGACCAATGCCTGGGTTGCCGCTCGAAGTGCTGTCGGAGAAGCAAGCACTCAGAACAAGGGCTGCTACGGCCACGACCGGGACGCGCCAAGTCCTCATGATCAGCTCCTAAGGATTCTTCAGATTGTCTGGGTGCGCGTATGATCGCGCTTGTTCGATTGTGCCTAAGCGTACGCTTTCGCTTGGAAGGCTTGCAAGTTTCCCCCCGTCGTGGCGTAACTCCACAGAATGCAAGACAAAAGACGCTCGGCGCCCCCCGTGAAGCGAGCGCGTCCCGCCGCTGCAAACGAGCTGCGGATCGTGGGTGGAAAGTGGCGCAGCAGACGCTTGCGTCTCGGTGCTGGCGGCTCAATTCGTCCCACCCCCGATCGTGTCCGCGAGACCTTGTTCAATTGGCTGCAAGACCGGATCGCCGACGCGCGTTGCCTCGATCTTTTTGCGGGCAGCGGCGCGCTCGGAATCGAGGCGTTATCCCGTGGAGCGCGCGCAATCACGTTCATCGAAAAGGACGCACGCGCCGCACGGCAAATTCAATTCGC
>JBGPLJ010000111.1:0-10163 GCA_041486385.1 Steroidobacteraceae bacterium | reverse complement strand
ATTTCAGTGGCTGACGACCCGGTGCCAGCCCATTGCCATCCGGGACGTACTTAGCTATCTGGTCCTGGCTCTCGAGTTGGACGCTGCCGCGGACCGGATATTCGAGATTGGCGGTAGCAGCATCCACACGTACGAGGACATGATGCGCATCTATGCGCGACGCCGGGGCCTCAGGCGGCTGTTCGTGCCGAGCCCAAACCTGTCTCCCCGGCTTTGTGCGACCTGGATCGGGATGCTGACGCCGATTCCGGCCGGTTTCGCCTTACCTCTCATCGAGAGTCTGCGCCACGAGATGATCTGCCGGGACGAGTCCGCATTGCGTGTCTTCCCCGTCGTCCCCCTCGATTACCAGACGGCGCTGCGCTACGCGCTCCTGCGCATAGAGAAGGGCGAGGTCGAGACAACCTGGACCATGGCCCTGCTGCCGCAACACCGGGATTTCAGCTCGCTGTCGGTCGTCGAGGGGATGATTTGCGAAGAACGGCGCACGCAAATCGCCGCTCCTCCCGCAGTGGTCTTCGCCGTGTTCACCGGGATCGGCGGTAAGAGAGGCTGGTTCTATGCGGACTGGCTCTGGAAGATGCGGGCAGCGATCGATCGCGCGCTAGGGGGCGTCGGCATGCGTCGCGGCCGACGCGATCCTGAGGCGCTGCGCCAAGGCGAGCCGCTGGAAGTCTGGCGCGTCGAGCGCATCATCGAAGGGCGTCTGCTCCTGCTCCGGGCGGAGATGTTCGTGCCGGGAAAGGCCTGGCTCCAGTTCGAGAGCATGCCGAGCGGTCCCACCGGTTCGACCCTGCGGATCACAGCCTATTACGAACCGAAGGGATTCTGGGGACGCGTCTACTGGCACGCTCTGCATTTTCACCACAAGCTCATTCTCTCCGGGCTGGCTCGAGCCATCCGGGAGCGCGCCGAACAGCGCGTCTTTGCCGCTCTTTGATGGAATCGATCTTTTTGCTCGCCGCAAGCTGCCGCGAACACCGCAAGTTGCCTTCGCCTGTCAAGCGAACAACTCTATTGAACAAAAACTACGCTGAGCGGCGCGCTCAAGTGCGCCGCCCAGCGTCCGGCATTGCGCGGATCGTCCGTCTACTTCTTGGCAGCCACTGCAGCGACTGCAATCGCCCTGCGCACCAGTACCATCGCGTCATCGGTCGACTTCTTGACGCAGGCCGCGCCCTCTGTCGCTGACTTGGTCAGCGGGTAGAGGTTATCGAGCTCATCGCAAGCGGACTTCGCAGTGTCCTTGACTCGTTTCTCGAGTTCCACCGCTCCAGCCTGCTGTTTGAGATCGAGGTCTGCATAGCTGACCTTGCGCCTCAGCGTGAACTCCTCGATCGGAATGCCACTTGATGTGTGTCCGACGATCTTTGATTGACGGACGGCTTCGACCGTCACCCCTTCGGTTTGCTGTGCGAGCGCCGTGGCGCCGACCATCAGCACGGCGGCAGCTGCAACCGCAGCGCCGATCGAACCGGATACCGCGATCTTCCTGTTCATGTTCCTTCTCCTTTGCCCTACCTCAACGTCCACAGAAAATGCTAGCTCGCCGGCATGGATAAGGGCATTCGCACTTGACGAGGGATTGCTCCGTATAACACGCAGGCTCCCGCAATCCTGTCACTTGAATTGACCGCGACTTTTCCGTTGGCGCGAGCGAAAATAGGTCCAGCGAGCTGGATAGGAATGGCCATGAGAAAATTTGCACTGCTGACCGTTATCGCATTGTTCGCGGGCTGCGTGTAACGACGGTTCAGCACTCAGCAGCATGTCGGCGCATCAGCAAGACAGGGCCCGCAGGTTTCGCGAGCTGCACCAGGGCCCGGCGACCTTCGTCATCGCAAACGCGTGGGACGGTGGTTCTGCGCGAGTGCTGCAAGGACTTGGGTTTACGGCGCTCGCGACATCGAGCGGTGCCTGTGCCAACACACTGGGCAAACTCGACGGCAAGGTGACACGCGCGGAAGCGATGGCGCACGTGCGCATGATTGTTGATGCAACGGAGCTGCCCGTGTCGGCGGATCTCGAGCAGGGATTCGGCGACTCGCCGCTCGACGTCGCCGAAACGATTCTGCTCGCCGCCGATGCGGGACTCGTGGGCGGTTCGATCGAGGATGCAAGCGGTGACAGCGCGCGGCCGCTCTACGATCTGGGTTACGCGACCGAACGCGTCGCGGCAGCGGTGCAGGCGGCCCGTGCGCTGTCGTTTCCCTTCACCTTGACCGCGCGCGCGGAAAATTTCCTGCGCGGCAATCCCAATCTCGACGACACCATTCACCGTCTGCAGGCCTTCGAACGCGCCGGGGCGGATGTGTTGTTCGCTCCCGGCTTGCCGGATCTTGCCGCCGTGCGTGCGGTGTGCGCGGCGGTTTCCAAGCCGGTCAATTTCATGGTCGGCATCAAAGGCAGGTCGTTCAGTGTCGCCGAGCTCGCCGCCGCGGGTGTCAAACGGATCAGTCTTGCCGCCTCACTGTATCGGGCGGCGATGACCGGGCTGTACAACGCGGCGCGCGAAGTGAAGGAGCAGGGAACGTTCGATTATGTCGGCGCCGGGCTGACGTCCGCGCAACTCGGCGAGTTCATGCGGAAATAGGTGCGATGTCTTTGCTCGCAAGCAGGCGACAGCCGTAGATCGGGCCTGTACCGAAGTCCTGGTCCGCTTCAAAGCGTATGACGACGGATGACTTGCCGCGGGTTAGCTCGATCGGAATCGCATAATCCTGTTCGACAAACACCGCGCCGCGATCGCCGTCGAAGCGCTCGCTGCCGATCACCGTGCCCTCGACGAGCACGCGCAAGCGGCGATTCCGCTCATCGCCCCGATAGACGGACTGAAGGCTGAGCGGACCTTCGGCACACTGCATGCGGAACTCGAACCAGCCACTTTTGCGCGCGAGACGCGAGTTGCGGCCGCGATAGAGCAGAGTTTCGCTCGGCCCCGTGACGCCATGCTGCGTTTCCGATTTGGGGTCGCCGGGGTAAAGAACATCGATGGCACGTGCTTCGAGGGCCGCCACGCGCGCGCGCTCGGCAGCGAAAGCCACGCGCTCGGCGTCCCACGCGGATTGCGTGAGCCTGCGAAAGTAGAGCGCCGTCCGCCGGTCGTAGGCTTGAAAGAAGGGCTTGAGCGCAAGATTCGCAGGGCGGCTCACCGCCCTCATATCGAATTCCGACGCACGTTCTTGAACGGGACGGATCGCGCCGAGGATATCCGTGCCCACCAGCGCCGGCGCGAGGTCGTCAAACGCTGCATCGGCCGCACCGACATCCGCCGCGAGAACCAGCGGGCCATTGAGAAATGCGATGGTGTTGGGATCGTCCCCGATGCTTTCGCAACGCAGCCCGCCCGGCAATGTGAGCCGGACGCGATCGCCGCTCCGCCAGCGCCGGCGGATCACCGCATAACCGTCCCCCCGCGTTGCCGTTGCGGTCTTGCCGTTCACCGCGATGCTCGCGTTGTCGCACCAGCCCGGAATGCGCAGCGCGATCGCAAAACTCTGCGATCGCTCGAGCGTGCGGATTTCCAAGTCGATGACCTCGGAGAACGGATAGCCGGTGGTCAGGGCAAGCCTTGCGCCGCGTTCCTTCCAGTTAAGTTCTGATGGAATGTACAGATTGACGTAGAGCCGTTCATCGTCCTGCCAGTAGATCGAGTCGCCATGCTTGGAATGGCTTTCGAGGCCCGTGCCGACGCAGCACCAGAAGTCGTTCGTTGGCGTGGAGAATTCGCGCCGCCCGCCGGCCATGACGGGCATCATGTAGGTGAACATGCCGGTATCGGGGCGGTGGTGCGCGAGAATGTGGTTGAAGTGCGCGCGCTCGTAGTAGTCGAAGTAAGCCGCATCCGGCCGCCAGGAATAAAGGTGGCGTGTGAGCTTCAGCATGTTGTGCGTGTTGCACGTCTCGCAAGTCTGTTCGGTCACGTACCTTGAAAGCGGCAGCTCGAAGTTTTCGCGATCGGAGTTGCCGCCGATGACGTAGGAGCGATTGCGCGTGACGGTGCGCCAGAAGAAGCGGGCTGCCACCGCATGCCGTTCGTCACCGGTCAGCTCGTAGAGCCTCGCTTCGCTCACGAGCTTGGGTATCTGCGTGTTCGAGTGCAGCCCGGAAAGTTCGTCGCGCTCCGCCGCGAGCGGGTCGAGGATCCTGCGGTGATAGAGGCGTTGCGCCAGCTTGAGCCAGCGCTCATCGCCGGTACGCGCATACAGTTCGGCGAAGCTCTCGGTCACACCGCCAAACTCGGTGTCGAGCACCTGTTGAACCTGTTCGTCGGTGAGCCTGGCGAACACACGGTCGAGATAGGCGCTCATTCCGAGCGCGATGACTCGCGCCTGGGTATTTCCGCAATAGCGCTCCGCATCGAGCAGCCCGGCGAGGAGTTTGTGCACGGTGTAGAGCGGCGACCACACGCCGTTCAGATTGAAGGGTGCGCTGCGGATATCGCCCGCGATGAGCTCCGGAAAGATCCCCTTGCCGTCTTCGATCCTGTCGTCGCGCTTGCGGGTGAACGCACCAACGTAGCCGTCACCATGCGCTGCCTGACAAAGGGCGAGCTCGCCCACGATGTAGTCGACACGATGCCTGCATTCGGCTTCGCCGACCTGCGCGTACATGAGCGAACAGGCGCTCAGATAGTGACCGAGTGTGTGACCCGCGAGCGATTCGCTTTCCCAGCCGCCGTAGATCTCGCCCCTGGCGGGCAATCCTGCGTTGGTGCGGAAGTTGTGCAGCAGCCGATCCGGCTCGAGCGAGATGAGGTACCGGCGATTCGCTGCAACGGCTGCAAGAAACGGCGAGGGCGTGAGCCGCACCGCTGCGAGCGGCAAGGGCACCGCTCGCAACTTTACGCTGTGCCTCGTATCGACAATCGATGCAGCGGCGGTTCGCATCACGTAGGGCAGCGCAGGACTCAAGGCCAAGCCTTGCAGGAGGGCCCGGCGCGACAGACGCTTGCCGCGGACGAGCCCCCGATTCATACGCTCGGTTTGACGTTGGCGTTCATGCGAAAGAGATTCTTCGGATCGTACCGGTTCTTGAGCTTCACCAGTCGATCGTAACTGACACCGTAGTTCGCGCGAATGCGGCGCTCGGGATCGTCGTTCGAAACCTCGTTCACATAGAAGCCTTCCGTCATTGGCTCAATCGCGGGCCAGGCGCTTCGGGACCATTGCATGGCCGCGTCCCGGTCGGCGGGACTGTCCCAGTAACTCATCACAACGAGGCTGTGATTGGCATCCCGGTGCAGGAATGCGGCGGTGTTTGGATTCACCCGCGAAATGGCGCCGCCCGCATGCGCGAAGATGACGACCGTGTTGAGCAACTGCGTGCCTGCCAGCTGCTCGACGATGGTGTCGATGATCTTCGGTTCGATGTGCTTCACAAATCCGGACTTGATGTAGTAGGCGCGGCCAATCGGAAAGTTGGCATCGCCGCTGCGCTGCAATTCGACATACGGGATTGGCCGCAAGGCATCGATCATGGGCTTACGAAACTTGCGCAGTGGGGCCAATGCGCGCTCGCCGTCTTCGATCGGTCCGCTGTAGCAAATGTCGAACATGACCGCGCGCTTGCCGTCTGGCGTCGACACGATCCCGGCGTCCGCATACAGCTCATCAGGTGCCTTGGCGATGAAATCGGCGAAGAAGCCGAGGACCTCGCGTGCGTCGCTGAAGGGGTAGAGCAGTTGGCCGCCGTATACGATCGGGTTGACGTTGTGCAGTCGATACTCGAATGAGGTGACCACGCCGAAATTGCCGCCGCCGCCGCGCAGGCCCCACAGCAGGTCGGCGTTCTCTTTTTCATTCGCGCGCACGAACTTGCCGTCGGCCGTGACGATCTCTGCGGCGCGCATGTTGTCGCAGGCGAGTCCGAAGCGCCGGCCGATGCGGCCGAAGCCGCCACCCAGCGTGAGCCCGGCTGCGCCCGTGTGGGAAACCGTTCCAGCCGTGGTCGCGAGGCCGAAGGCCTGCGCTTCGCGATCAAACTGCCCGAGGAGCACTCCCGGCTCGAGGCGCCCAGTCTTCGCGAGTGGATCCACGTGGACGCTCTTCATCGGCGACAGGTCGATCATGAGTCCGCCTTCGCAGACCGACTGGCCCGAGAGGCTGTGTCCGCCGCCACGCACGGCGATCAGCATGCCGTGATCGCGTCCAAAATTCACTGCATGCACGACATCGGCTGCGCCGGCGCAGCGCGCGATCAATGCCGGGTGACGGTCGAACGCGCCATTCCAGACACGGCGTGCGGAGTCGTAGCCGTCCTCACCTGCCTGCAAAAGTGCGCCCCGCATGGCCGCACGCAAATCGTCGATATCGTTCGGTTTGAGGAGCAGCTGTGCGCCGTCGGGCCCCAGCGCCGGCAGGTCGGTCGCGGCGAAGGCCCGGCGTAACGGCAAGGCAGTGGCGGCCAGCGCCGCGACTGTCGAGGCACAGAATGTTCTTCTCTTCATGTTGACTCCCCGCAGTTTTAAGACGATTCCCCTGAGCGTGGAGCGAAGAATACTGCGAATCAGGGACCCAGTTCATCGATAATGCCGCTCCATCCATGACGCTCGCAGCGACGACCCTCATCATCCTGCTCGCCCTCTACGCGCTCCTGCGCGAGGTCGATGTGCGGCTCGTGCTGTTCACGGCAGGTCTCGCGCTGGCGCTGCTGGCGCTGCGCCCGCTCGCCGTGTTCGACACGTTCCTCAGCGAGATGGGCAACGGCAAGACCATCGGCCCGATCTGTTCGGCCATGGGTTACGCGTGGGTCCTGCGCGCAACGGGATGCGATCAGGCTATGGTGCGGTTGCTGCTGACGCCAGCGCGCAGAATCCGCTGGCTGCTGATTCCCATTGGCTGCATCGCGGGTTTCGTCACCAACATCGCGATCACGAGTCAGACAGCCTCTGCCGCGGCCGTCGGACCGATTCTGATTCCTTTGATGGTGGCCGCCGGCTATTCCCCTTTGATCGCCGCCGCGACGCTCGTACTCGGCTGTTCGGGCGGCGGCAGCCTCTTTAATCCGGGCGACGCCGATCTCGTCGCCATCCACGAATCGAGTCAGGCGCCGATGCACATGGCGCTGCAGGCGATGTTTCTGCCGCTCGTCAGCGGCTTTGCCGCTGCGGTGCTTCTCTTCTCCGTCGGCGCTCGCCGGGAATCCGCGAACGCCGCGGGCGCGGCGCCCGTTGAGCACAAGCCGCTCGAATGGTCGAAGGCTCTGTTGCCGCCACTGCCCATTCTGCTGATTTTTCTGATGCTGCCGGGCGTGTTCTTTCCGGTGTTGCCGCCGCCGTTCGAGAAGGGGCTGCCGGTATCGCACGCCATGATCCTCGGCACGATGGTCGTGCTGCTGGTGCATCGGCGCAATGTGTCGCAGCACGTGAAGTCCTTCTTCGAAGGCATGGGCTTCGCATACGTGCACGTCATCTCACTCATCATCACCTCGAGTTGTCTCATCGAAGGCATGAAGCAGGTGGGACTGATCGACCGGCTCGTGGTGCTGGTGACGAGCACGGGGGTGATCGGCAAGCTCGCGGCCGGATTCTTCCCGGGTCTGCTTGCCGTGATCTCGGGCACAGGCCTTGGGCCGAGCGTTGCCTTTGCTAAGGCGGTGCTGCCACCACTCAGGGACAATCTGCCGCTCGCGCTCGACCTCGGCACGCTCGCGGCCATTGCGGGCAGTTTCGGGCGCACGATGTCGCCGGTGGCCGCCGTCGTGATATTCGCCGGCACCCTGACCGGCGCTTCGCCCTGGCAGCTCATCCGGCGCGTGGCCCCGGTCCTTCTGATCGGTTATGTAGCGGTGTTGGCCGTTGTTATTGCACGCGGGCCCTAGGCGGCCTGCATTCTGCGGTCCAGATCACACGCGCGCCGCCGGTGACGGCGTAGGCTACTCGCTTCACTGCAACTCGCGCACCCGCAGTCGTCCGCATCCACCCGAACCCATGATCGTTGTCATCATCCTCGCCCTCGTGGTCGTGATTCGTTACGGTGTGTTCCACAATCGCCGCTCGATACTCGATCAGGCGCTGCTGCCCGCTGTAATACTCGGAGCGATTGGGTTTGCGGGCGGATTCTTTCTGCCGATCGCGCTGGCGCCGACGGCGAATCAGGGCCCGATGGCGGGCATCTTCATTACGGGGCCCGCCGGCTTTCTGATTGGACTCATCTGGGGCGTGTGGCGCGCGTGGCGCCGCGGCGGCTCGAGCGTCGGCTAGCTTCGGCCTGCGACACCGCTCGCAGTCGGCACGTGAGTGGCTAGACGTTTGCCCGCTTCTTCGGCCAGCTCGGCGCTGCGCACAAACGGATTGATGAAGGACTGCGCGCCGTCCAGCACCCGTTTGGCGAGCGCGCCACCCGCAATCTGGTAGACCGGCGTCGGAAAGAGCGCCTGAGTGATGATGCCGGCGAACTGCCGTGGGTCGGCGCCCGCCGCGTGCACGAGGCGCATCATGTCCCAGAGTCCGGCGACCGCCGCGCCGACCAGCACGTTACCCGCGAGTTTTACGACGTTGGCCGTGGCTGGATCACTGCCAAGCACTTCGATGCGGCCCAGTTCCTCGAGCAGCGGGCGGATGTGATCGAGCGCTTTCTGCGGGCCCGCCGTCGCGAGCACCAGCTTGCCGGACTGCGCCGCTTCCGGTGGACCAAACACGGGTGCCGACACGTACTGTTGCTGAATCGCGGTATGCGCCGCCGTGAGCTTGAGCGCAATGCGATCGCTGACGGTGCTCATGCCGATATGAATGAGTCCCGGCAATCCTTCGCACAGGAACTGGCCCTGCGGCCACAACACTTCTTCGAGCGCGGCATCGTCGGAAAGCATCGTGATGAGCACGTCGGCATGACAGGCCTGACGCGCGCTCTCGACTACGAAAGCGCCTTCGCGTGCGAGCGCCTCGGCGCGCGGACGCGTGCGGTTGTAGACGAGCAGATAATGTCGGGCGCGCAGCAGGCGCCGCGCCATCGGCTGGCCCATGCTGCCGAGCCCAATGAAACCAATGCGCACACACCGTCCTCAAGCTATGGCGGGCGTGTGCATCTTAGCCCGTTGGCAGGGCGGCGTCAGTGCGGTTCTTGACCCGGCTTCGGATCTTCCATCGGATAGGTCTTCAGGCCCGACGCTGCGGGCGCCTGTTCGGGAGTGGCTTGCTGAGCGCTTGCGTCGCGGGTGCCGGTCATCGTGCCGCTGACGCGCGCGAGCGCCGCGACGAATCGCTGCCCTGATTCCGGAGGGAGCGGCGCGGTAGAGGCGAAGATGTCGTTCACGCCGACTCCCGGCTTCTGGTAGTACGCAGCGTTCGCCTTGCGATCGATCGTGAGCGCCGAGCCGTCCAGCGCGAGACCCGCAAAGAGGCCCTGGGTGCGCGAGTAGGAATACACTTCAGAGCGGAAATTGAGGTCGGTACTACCCGAAGCCTGGCGGCCAACCGGGCCCGCAGCCACCGACGCGTCCGCGCCGAGCGTGACTTTGCCATCGCTGATGCCGTCGACGCTGGCCTTGGATGTGAACACGAGAATAATGTCGATTTTCTGCACGCCGATCTGCCAGCCAAAGCTGCCGCCGGTGAGCGACACGAACGCCGGATTGCTCCATCGACCGGCCGCGTCGCGCACGACAAGCAGGCCCTGACCGCGCCGTGCGCCCGCAACGAAGCCCGCCTTCCAGACGTCCGGTATGACCGCGATGCCATAGGCGCGCGCCAGCAACCAGTCGGGTGCGAACTGATCCGGCATCTTCTGCATTTCCTCGAGCACCTGGGTCGCCGTGAGCACGCGTGCCTCTTCACGATTGCCGGCGAGGGCTTGCGCGGCCAAGAGCACTGTTGCAAAAGTTACCAAGGCAAGCCGGGTGGTGCGGCGCAGGTGTGCGGTCATGGGAATACCTCGGGCTGGAACGCTGGCAATAACGCAAATCGATTGGCAGTCAAGGACCGCGCGCAAGTGTAATTGTTCCGCTCGCCGTGCGCGACGGGCACACGCATAATGCCAGCGCCCACCAGGTGACTTAAGAGATGTCGAGACGATGTTGAAGCGTATTCGCGGCGGCGCGCTGGCCGCATTCATGGGCGCGCTCCTCGCCATGCCGGCCGCGCATGCCGAGTGGTACCGGCGCGTGGAAGACGGAATCATGGGCACGCGCATCAGCATGGAGCTGTGGGCCGACGACCCGCAGGT
>JBGPLJ010000110.1:0-10197 GCA_041486385.1 Steroidobacteraceae bacterium | reverse complement strand
CGCTCGAGCTGCGCGCGCGCCTGCTCGACGTCTTCGGAACGCGCGCCACGCGTGAGTTCCAGAAGGCGCGCGCTCGCCGCGCGGCCTTCGGCCCGGGCCTGATCGAGCTGGGCGGTGGCGACGCTCGGATCAAGCCGGAGGATCACGGCACCGGCCGCAACCTTGTCGCCCTCCCGGACGGCGCGTTCGATGATGGGCTCGGAGGACTCGGCGATGAGCTCGATACGGTCGCGTTCAATGGTGCCGGGCAGGCTCGAATCCAGATCGCGTGCGCAACCCGCAAGTCCCGCGGTCACGGCGGACCCGAGGACCAGCGCGATGACGCGCGCGCTCATCTGACTAACTGGACGGTGTAACCGCCCGACTTCTCGTCGCGTTCGAGCTTGATCAGCTTGCGGACCTCGGCCTCTTCGAGCAATTCGCTGAAGGAGCCAAATCCGTAATACGACTCGTTGAATCCGGGCATGCGGCGCTTCAACGCCTGCTTGATCATCGAACCCCAGGTCCGCTCTTCCTCACCGCGTTCGGCGACCAGCGCAGCCAGCGTTTCAACGATGAGATCCATCGCCTCCTGCTTGCGGTCATCGTCGCTCTTGCGTGGCGGCGTTGCCGACTCCGCCGCCGGCCGCGCACTCGGTTTACGCTGCCCGCGCTTCTTGGTCTCGCGCTCACGCACCAGGTCGTCGTAGAAAATGAACTCGTCGCAGTTCGCGATGAGGAGGTCCGAGCTCGAGTTCTTCACGCCGACGCCAATCACGTGCTTGGCGTTCTCGCGCAGCTTGCTCACCAGTGGCGAAAAATCAGAGTCTCCGCTGATGATCACGAACGCATCGACGTGCGACTTCGTGTAGCAGAGGTCGAGCGCGTCGACCACCATGCGGATGTCGGCCGAGTTCTTCCCTGACTGGCGCACATGCGGGATCTCAATGAGTTCGAATGAGGCCTCATGCATGCCGCGCTTGAAATCCTGATAGCGCTCCCAGTCGCAATAGGCTTTTTTGACGACGATGCTGCCCTTCAGGAGCAGCCGCTCGAGCACTTTCTGGATATCAAAGTCGGCATAGTGCGCATCGCGCACGCCGAGCGCGATGTTCTCGAAGTCGCAATAGAGCGCGAGGTTGCGTATCTCGGCGGCGGCCATTGTTGCTTTTCCGGTTAGTCTTGCGACGGTTAGTCTTGCGGCTTCGATGCACTACCGCAGTGAGTAGACGAAATCGTACTCGGTGCCCTTCTCATCGCGGGCATGCAGCTTCATCTCACCGCGCGTGGCTGCGTACTTGCCCGTGCCGCCTGTGATGGCGAGAACCGAGTCGCCCTTGTCGAAGAATGGGCCTTCCACCGTGAGCTGGCCGTCGGCGAGCGTCAGCGTCCAGAAGCACTCCCAGGACTTCCCGACCTCGGTGCGTATGCAGTAACCCCGGTCGGTTCCGATCTGATGCGTGTTGGCGGCGTCGAAAACGGGATTGGCGAAGGTCAGGAGATCGCCCGCGGTGTCCCCGGTCGCGCCGGTATCGGTAACGGCGTCGGTCGCCGCGTGTTCAACGACCGTCAGTGTCGTGCCGGCCTGTGCCGAGGCGGACAGCAGCATGGCAGCGAGGATTGTCAGCGGAATGCTCATGCGGTTCATGGACTGCACCTCGTCTATGTTTTTGCTGTGTTGAGGGCCCACGGAAACGTATAAAAGAACAGCAAAATCGGGAACATCCCCGCTTCCCGGAAGGTCGATGGTAACAGGGAATCAATTGGTCTTGCCCAAACTCGCGGCAAAGAGAATCATGGCGTCTGTGTTCGAACTTCGAGGGGGGTCCATGTCACGCAAAGTCCCTGGTGTCGCCACACTTCTGGCCGCCATTCTGGTGATGCTGTCAGTGTTTGCGCCGGCGCTGCGCGCGGCCGACGCCAGCAATGTCGACGCTCTGGTCAAGCAGGCTGAAAAGGCGATGCAGGACGGGAAGTACAAGGCTGCGCTCGCGGCTCTCGACCAGGCCGTCGCGGCGGCACCCGGTCGCGCGGATCTTTATGGGCTCAGAGCCCGGGTGAATGACGAGCGCAACGAGGTCGACAAGGCGCTCGACGACATCAAGAAGATGATGGAACTTGCGCCCAACGACGCTGCCCCCTTCATGATTCGCGCCAAGATCAAGATGGGCCAGCAAAAATTCGACGAAGCGCTGGCAGATGCGAATGCAGCCATCGAACGGGCTCCCAAGGATCCGGACGCGTACTACCTGCGCTCCGACGTCTACAACGATATGGGCAAGGCCGCCGAATCGAAGGCCGACGAAGCCAAAGCCAGCTCACTCGAGCGCTAGTTAACCCGCTGCCTGACGCCGATCGGGCGCAGGGAATGCACCTTCCGTGGTAACCCGGGCCTCGACCGCGATGAATCGGTCGCGGCCCTGCCGCTTTGCGGTGTAAAGCGCCCGGTCGGCAAGCTTGACCGTCCGGTCATGGGACACTTCGAGCGGCGGCTGTTGTGTTGCCGCGCCGATACTCACGGTGACATGCTCGCGATCTGCGGCCGCCAGATGCTCGATGGCGAGCTTCCCGACCGCCGCAAGAACGTTGCGCGCCACTTCTTCGGCGTGGCTACGTTCGGCGCCGTACAAGACCGCCACCAGCTCTTCTCCGCCGTAGCGCGCGACAAAATCGGGCGCGCGTCGCGTCGCGCTCGCGCTGATGGCGCGCGCGACACGGCGCAAGCACTCATCGCCCGCCTGGTGACCGTATTGGTCGTTGTAGGCCTTGAAGTGATCGATATCGATCATGATCACCGTGACTGGCTGATGATCGCGCGCAGCCTGCGCCCAGACATCGCGGATCCGCTCTTCGAAGGCCGCGCGGCTGTAGAGGCCCGTCAGGCCATCGCGGGACGCCAACTCCTGCAGCCGGCGACGCTCGAGGAACGCCAGCCGATTGGCGTGTTCGAGCGCGTAGCAACCGGCGGCGCCGATGAGATTCGCGCAAAGGAGCGCGAACATCTGATAGACGGCCACCGGACCCGGGATGGCGTCGATCAAGCTGGCCACGGCATAGCCGCTCACGACAATGAGATTGCTGCGCACGGCGACGCCTAGCGGCATGCCGAGCATGAAATAGAAGAAGAACGTAACGAGCAGCAGGCGCGCGCCGACCAGCGGCACCTGCAGTGCAGGCGCGTAGGCGGCCATGACCACGAGTCCGAGACCAAAGAGCGGTGCGGCGATCTGAATCGCTGACGCGTACCAGCGTTCGTAGAAACGGCTCGAGGTCAACGCGATGACGATCAATACAATCGGCAATTGCAGGCCGAAACGAACGACGTCCGGCACCGGATTCTGGAAACCGAGGACCCAGTGATCGATCACGGCGAAGCCGAGCGTGGTCGACAGCGCGAGCAAAGTACTCATGCGCACCCAGCGCCGTGCACTCGCACTTTGCTGCGCGACGAATTCGCGCTCGAGCGCCGGCTCGAAGCGCAACGACCAGGCTTTGCCCGTCGCGCGGGGCGCAACCGATGTCTCGGCCAGGGTGTCAGTTGCCGTGTCGTTCATGGCTCTTTATCTCAAGATTCGAGCGCCCGTGCAAAAAACGCAGCGCTAATCGAGCCGTTTGCGCTTGCCTGCCTTCGGCTGCGATTCCCGCGCGCAGGCGCGCGTGGTCTCTTCACGAATGATCGTTGCAAGCCGTTTCGTGCCGGGACCCGCGGCGTCGTGATCCGCGTACACCAGATAGAGCTCCGCAAAACGCTCCGCGCCCTCGCGCATCGGCAGTATCTTCAAGGTGCCGGTGGCGAGTTCCGTCCGGATTCTCTGCTCGGGAAACCAGGCGAATCCATGACCGCGGATGGCCGCATCGATCGATGTCGCGGGATGTCCGAACGTCCAGCGCTGTTCGACTTCCACCGATGGCCGTGTGTCACGCCGCGAGCCCGATTCGCGCACAACGAGATGACGATGGGCCGCAAGGTCACGCAGCGTAAGAGCGCGGCCCAGCTGATGGAGCGCGTGTCTCGGGCTCGCCACCGGCACGAACCGCACCCGCATGAGCGGATCGCCGGCAAATCCCTGCGGGATCTGCGGTGTGATTGCGAGATCCGCCCGGCCGGAAAGGAGCGCCTCCGAGGTGCCGCCCATGACGGACTCGATGACCTCGATTCGCGTGTGCGGGCTGTCGCCGGAGAAGCGTTCGAGGCAATCGAACAGCAGCCAGCTTGGGAAGATGATTTCGACCACCAGGTGGATCTCGGCTTCCCACCCTGCCGAGAGAGTGCGGGCGGCCCGTTCGAGACTGCCCGCCTCGTCCAGCAGGACCTGCGCACGCCGGTGCAGGAGCTCGCCCGTGCCTGTCAGCACGGCCTTGCGGCCCTGTATTTCAAAGGCCTTCACGCCAAGCTGGGTTTGGAGCTTCTGCACGGCATAGGTGACCGCGGATTGACTTTTATGCAGCGCCTTTGCGGCCTGGGCATAGCCGCCCGCATCGACGACCGCCACCAGGGCCCGCCATTGGTCGAGTGAAATGCGTGGATTGACCATGAATGTTCTATCCATTTATCAGATAGGAATGGCCTATTTATTCTACTTTTTAATCTGCTCCGTTGATATTTAAATACGCCTCACCAGATAGGGAGGTGACGCCATGACGACACTACTGCAGATCAACACGAGCCTCTTCGGCGCTGCCGGTCAGTCAAGCCGCCTGGCTGATCAATTCGTCGGCCTGCAGCAGGCGCGCGAGCCGGGCATCCGGATCATCAAGCGCGAGCTCGCCAACGCCGCTGTTCCACACTTGACGGCCGAGCACTTCCAGGCGTTCCTTGCGAAACCGGCGGATCGGAGCGAGTCGCAGCATGGGCTGGTCGCGCTCTCGGACGCGTTGATCGAGGAACTCAAGCGCGCGAACATCATTGTGCTCGGCCTGCCGATGTACAACTTCGGCATACCCTCCACACTGAAAGCCTACTTCGATCATGTGGCACGCGCGGGCGTGACCTTTCGCTATACCGATAACGGCCCGCAGGGGCTGCTGACGGACAAAAAAGCGTACGTTTTCGCCACGCGCGGCGGCCACTACGCGGGCACGGCGGCTGATACGCAGACTCGATACGTGCGGGATTTTCTGCAGTTCGTCGGTATTAGCGACATCGAATTCATCTACGCGGAAGGACTCGCGCGCGGCGAACCGGGCAGGACCGAGGCGCTCAATGCGGCGGCGGCGCGCATCGACGACCTCGCGCTCGAGCGGCCGCTGGCTGCCTGAACATTCTCGAGGAGCATTGACATGAGCACCCGAACACTCGCCAGCATCGTCGAATCGATGCCGACCTCCGACGGCGCAGGCGTGAAGCTGCGTCGCAGTCTCGGCTCACGTGCGCTCTTGCGCGCCGATCCGTTTCTGATGCTCGATGAATTCTTTTCGGACGATCCGCGCGACTATCTTGCGGGTTTTCCGTCACATCCTCATCGCGGCTTTGAGACCGTAACCTACATGCTCGATGGCCACATGCGGCACGAAGACCACCTGGGCAATCGCGGCGAGCTCGTCGCAGGCGCCGTGCAGTGGATGACGGCCGGACGCGGCATCATTCATTCCGAGATGCCCCAGCAGCAGCATGGCCGCATGCGCGGCTTTCAGTTGTGGCTCAATCTTCCCGCGCGCGAGAAGATGAAACCCGCGGCCTATCGCGACATTCCCCCGGCCGAAATACCACTGGTTACCCTGCCAGGTGGCGCGAAAGTCAAAGTGGTCGCGGGAAGTCTTGGTGCCGGCGACCAGGCGACGCACGGACCGATCAACGGAGCGAAGAAGGACGTAAGCACGGACCCGCTCTATCTCGACGTGGAGCTGGCCCCCGGCGGAGAGTTTGCGCACCCGGTCAATCCGGCCTACACCGCCCTCGTGTACCCGTATGAAGGCTCGCTGATCTTCGGATCCAAGGCTGAGGTGCGAACGCTCGGCCGACAGACTCTGGGCGTGCTCTCCGCGGGCGCTATGGTCGAGGCGACCGCCGGCAAGGACGGGGCGCGATTTCTGCTGCTCGCCGCGCGGCCACTCAATGAGCCGATCGTGCAATACGGGCCGTTTGTCATGAACACGCGCGAAGAAATCGAACAGGCGATCGCGGACTATCAATCCGGCAAGCTGACGGAGAAGCCGGCCGTGCGGGTCACGCATGCCTGAGCAGTCACAACGCTTGCCCGTCGTATTCATCGGCCATGGCACGCCGATGAATACGCTTGCCGAGAATCGTTACACCGAAGCGTGGCGCAAATTGGGCGCCGCGCTGCCGCGGCCGAAAGCCGTGCTCGTGATCTCGGCGCATTGGTACGTCGGCGAGACGGCGGTCACCGCGATGCCGCGGCCGAAGACCATCCACGATTTCTACGGTTTTCCGCCGCCATTGTTCGCGTTTCAATATCCCGCCGCTGGCGACCCGCAGCTTGCGACCCGTGTACAGCAATTGCTGGCGCCGATCGCGGCGCGTCGCGATGAAGACTGGGGGCTCGACCACGGCGCGTGGTCGGTACTCGCGCACCTGCTGCCGTCCGCAGAAGTTCCGGTCGTTGAACTCAGCATGGATGGCAGGCAGCCGGCCACATTTCATTACGAACTCGGCCGCAAGCTTGCGCCATTGCGTGACGAAGGCGTGTTGATCCTTGCCAGCGGCAACATCGTTCACAATCTCGGCATGATGGAGCGCCGCGACGACGCGCAGGCGTTTCCGTGGGCGACGCAGTTCAACAGCGCGGCACGCGCAA
The DNA here is from genome assembly GCA_041486385.1 of Steroidobacteraceae bacterium. GTDB lineage: Bacteria > Pseudomonadota > Gammaproteobacteria > Steroidobacterales > Steroidobacteraceae > JBGPLJ01. The sequence continues at coordinate 3,460 of JBGPLJ010000110.1, read as the reverse complement.
GTCTCCAGAAGAAGGATCACGCAGCGCTCTTGAATCCGATGAGTCTGGACGCAGGGGCGCGCCTTGCCATTCCCACGCCGGAACACTACCTGCCGTTGCTCTACGCAATCGGCGCGCAACGCGAGGACGACGCGGTCGAAGTGCTGGTCGACGGCGTCGATCTTGCCTCGATCAGCATGCTGTCCGTCGTGATCGGCTCGATGCCGCCGCGCTGAACTTCAGATCTCGTTATTGTGGGCGAAGCGCGCGATGTGCTCAGCCGCGCGAAACGCCAGCGCCTGAATGGTCATCGTGGGCTGGCCGCGCCCCGACGTGACGAAGCTGCTGCCGTCGCAGAGGAAAAGATTGGGCACGTCATGCGTGCGGTGGTAGCGATCGACCACCGAACTCTTTGGATCGTTGCCCATGCGGCAGGTGCCGAGCAGGTGCACGCCGACCGAATTGTCGACCATCGGCAATATCCAGGAATTCTTTGCGCCGGCTGCGTCGAGAATTTCCTTCGCGCGCGCCTGCAAAAAGTGTGAAATCGCGACGTCATCCGGGTGATCCCGATAGGTTGCGCGCATGGCAGGCACGCCCCACGCGTCCTTCAATTCCGGATCGATACTGACGCTGTTGCTCTCGACGGCCAGCGAGGTCGTGTGACACTCGGCGATCATCGAGCGCGGAAAGTCCCTGAGGCTCGCCTTGAATCCTGCGCCCCACGACGGCTTCTGCGGCGTCGATGACAGCGCCCAGAGTGCCGGTGCCGGGCCGATGCGCCCGTCGATGCCGCCACCGCCGTAGAACCCGCGCTTCGGATCGGAGTTGTAGAAGTCGTGCACGATGCGCGTGACCTGCACACTCTTGTATTCATTCAGCTCGTGCTCGAACACGGCGCCCACGTCGCCGCCGGCGTTGAACATGAGGTACTTGCCGACGAGGCCGCTCGAATTGGCGAGGCCATCTGAAAACTGCGGATTTGCGGAGTTCAGCAGCAGGCGCGCCGTCTCGGCGCCATTCGCCGCGACGATCACTCCCCGCGCTTTCTGGAAGCGCTCGCGCTTGTCGCGATCAAAGTAGGCGACACCAGTGGCGCGTCCGCGCTTGTCGGTACGAACCTCAAACACATAACTCTCGGCGCGAATTTCACAGCGGCCGGTTGCCTCGGCTTCCGGAATCATCGTGAAAAGAGTGGATGATTTCGCCATGACTTCGCAGCCATAGCCAATGCAGAAGCCGCAATGCACGCAACCCGGGCGGCCCCGAAAGGGTTGCGATGCGATGGCCATCGGCGCAGGAAACGGGTGCAGTCCGAGCTTGCGGGCGCCGCGCTCGAGGAGCACGCCGGATGACTTCACCGGCAATGGCGGCATCGGATAGGGCTTCGACCGCGGTGGATCGAATGGGCTCGCGCCCGCCAGGCCCGATACGCCCACTTCCCATTCAACCTTGGTGTAGTACGGTTCGAGCTCCGCGTACTCTATCGGCCAGTCCGCGAATCCCGTACCCGAGATCGCGCCGAGGACGCTGCGTTCGTGAAAATCGATTTCGTGGAAACGCCAGAAGTTCGCGGTGAAATGCACGCTGCTGCCGCCGACCATGCGCGCGTACATCAGCGACGGATAGTCGACGACCGGCAGTGCCTTGGCGGACGGATCCTTGCGAAAAGTCTGCGGATTCCTGACGGGGTCGTTGGTGAGGCCGTTCGCGAACCAGTAGCTCAGTTCGTCGTGCTTGAAATCCGACGGCGCGAGCCGCGGTCCCTGCTCGAGCACGACGACATCGAATCCCGATCGGGATAACTCTCGCGCGAGCACGCCGCCGGAGGCGCCCGAGCCGACGATCACGAAGTCAACGAGCTGCGAATCCCTGAACTTGCGCGCGCTCATGATCCGCTGTTCGTGGCGTAGGGCACGAAGCCCGGATAGTCGCGATCGTAGAAACCAAAAGGTGGTTGAAACATGTGCTGGTCATCGAAGCCAATCAGCTTCCAGCCGATGCCGTCGCGGTTGCCGCCGTAACCGGGCGACACGAGCATGCCGACAATGGTGAGGAACCGCACCGTCCCGAAAAATCCCGACTCCTCGATACTTTGCAGATGCTCCATCTGCTGGGCCGTCGAGAGGTCGGCAAAGCGGATGCCTGCATATTTCTTGCCGACCACCGCGGCAAAGTTCGCGTAGTCCGCCTGGAACTCGGCGCGATGCGGAGCGAAAAATCCACCCAGCGCCCGATCGATGAAATACACGGAGCCCGCCTCGCGTGCACCCGGCGCGTCGTCCGTCGGGATGATCTGTGCACACATCGCGTCGACGTCACGCGCTACATCGGCGCTCAGGATTGTGAAGGCCTGCGGGCCGGGCGACTGCGCGGCCGCGTGAGCGTGGCTGGCCGCCGCAGCGATCTCGGTCCAGTTTAGCGCAAGCCAGCCGGCTCCGAGCGCCTGGCCCGAAGTGCTGATGAATGAGCGCCGCGTAATAGCCATGGTCGTGTTCTCATTTTTCTTCAAATTCAGTATGGCCGCGTAGATCGCAGCACGCAATCGCACCGCCGTCACCGCCTGAGCTAGCGCATGAGCACGAATTCCTCGGCAGCGCTCGGATGCAAGGCGACGGTCTGGTCGAAGTCGCGCTTGGTGGCACCCATCTTCACGGCGACGGCGAGCGCCTGAATAATCTCGGGCGCGTCCGGACTCAACATGTGCGCACCGACGACCCGATCGGTCTTCGTATCCACCACCAGCTTGCAGAGCGTGCGTTCCTGCCGTCCCGAGATCGTGTACTTCATCGGACGAAAGTCGGAACGGAAGATCCTTACGTCAATGCCCTGCGCGCGGGCCGCTTCCTCCGACAGGCCGACGGCTGCAAGCGCCGGCTGGCTGAAGACCGCCGAAGGAACGTTCGCATGATCCACAGCCCACGGCGAATTCCCGAACACCGTATCAGCAAACGCGTGCCCCTCGCGGATCGCGACAGGCGTCAGCTGCAGTCGATTGGTCACGTCGCCAATCGCGTAGATGTGAGCGACGGAACTCTGCGAGAACGAATCCACTTGCACTGCGCCCTTGGCATCAAGCACGACGCCTGCGCGCTCGAGGCCCATGTCGTCCGTGTTCGGCGCGCGGCCGGTCGCATGCATGACCGCGTCGGTATCAAGATGAGCGCCATCCTTGAGCGTGACCGCAAGCGCACCGCCACGGCGCGCGAGCCTTGCGATCTCGGCGTTGGTGCGCACGCCGATGCCTTTGGCGATATATGCGGCTTGCAGTTTTTCGCGGACTTCCGCGTCCCAACCCCTGAGAATCAGCTGGCCACGATAGAGTTGCGTAACTTCGACACCGAGACCGTGAAAGATTCCGGCGAACTCGGTCGCGATGTAACCGCCGCCCGTGATAGCCAGGCGTCGCGGCAGCTTTTCGAGCAGAAAAGCTTCGTTGGAATTGAAGCCGAGCTCCGCGCCCGCAAAGCCTGGGATCGTG